>NZ_JBQKLI010000005.1:0-124599 GCF_052116305.1 Gallicola sp. Sow4_E12
GCTTGTTTCTGACTCGCTTTCTGACAGATGAAAACCTATGATTTCACGGTATCCTTCCTCATTGACGCCTATTGCTATCAAGAGGCTTTTGCTCCTTACCCGGTGGTTGTCCCTGGCTTTGATGTAGATGGCATCAACCATTAGAAACGGATATTCGCTTGTTAGTGGTCTGTTTCTGAAGGCCTCAACAACAGGATCAAGCTTTTTGCATAAGTCTGAGACCATGGATTTTGAAAATGACTTGCCACAGAGCTCTTCGGTTATGTTCTCAATTTTTCTTGTCGAGACACCGTTGATGACCATCTCGATCATGGAGAGGACAAGAGCTTGCTCACTGCGCTGGTACCTTTCAAACATGGTGGTGCTGAAATTGCCATTTCTATGCCTTGGAACACGAAGTGTAAGAGTTCCAACCCTTGTGGTAAGTTCTCTGTCCCTGAAGCCGTTACGATAGGCTCTGCGGTCATCAGATCGTTCATATGGCTCTGCACCAAGCTGCTCAGTAGATTGAGCTATCAGAACCTGATTAAATATTTCTTCAAGTAGTTTAGAAAATGCTTCATCCTTTGTTTCTTTTGTAAAAAGTCCGTGCAAAAGTTCAGTATCCAGTGTAATATTTAATTGAGCCATTTTGTTCATCTCCTCAGTTAGGTATTTGTGTGGTACTTATATTTTAACCGAGGACGAGCATTTTGGCTCATTTTTATTTGAAGTTTCTTTTTACACCATTATACGGACTTTATCCTCTCTCCAAACTTATTTTCCTAGATCCTTTTATAGTTAATAAAAGTATACAAAATAAAAGAGTACTTATTATGTAGAAAAGGTTATCACAACCATTCGTTTATGATAAAATAGTAAGTCAAAGCGATAAAATGGAGGAAAAGAAGAAAGGATAGTATTTTTATGGAATTATTAATAACTGCAATGATCCTGACTTCACTATTAAGTCCTCAAAATCCAGACTTGATGGAGGCGGTAAAACCGGTAGAAATTCCTGCGGAACTTACAGTGGAGCGGATTGCCGGGGAAGACCGTTATGAGACGGCTGTGAATGTAGGACATTTTTTAGAATATAAAGGCAATAAGGTTGTTTTAGCCTCAGGAGAGAATTTCCCAGATGCTCTTTCGGCAGGTGTATATGCGAATCATATCGGCGGGAGGCTTCTTTTGACGGAAAAAGAGGGGATTCCGGAAAAGGTGCAGGAAGAATTAAGCCGGATCAAACCGGAGTATACAGCTGTTATCGGAGGAGATAAGGCGGTATCGGATTTCGGCAGTCCCTATATACAAGAAAGCGAAGTGATCTTTGGTAAAAACCGCTATGAAACGGCGTTAGAAGTGGCAGCGAAAATGCCTGGGGTCAAAATGGCCTATGCTTCAGGAGAGGATTTTCCAGATGCCCTTTCAGCAGGTCCTATTGCATCGAAAGAAGATACGCCTCTTCTTTTGTATCACAAAGATTCAAAGCTCGGGGGAGAAGGGCTTGTCTTTGGCGGTACGGAAAAAATAAAAGAGGAAAATATAAAGAGCTATAAGAGAATCAGCGGAGAAGACCGATATACAACCGCGATTAAAGCGGCTGAAGCGTATGGAGATTTTAAATCGTTGATTGTTGTGTCGGGGGAGAGTTTTCCAGATGCCCTATCTGCGATGCCGTTATCGAAACGATACAAGGCGCCGATTCTTTTAACGACAGAAGAAGGGCTGCCGCTGCCTGTATTAGAATACTTGATGGATAAAAAGATTAAACATTTTATTATTGTCGGCGGAGAAAATGCAGTATCCACAAAAGTGGAGAAACAGTTAAAGGAAATCGAAAATCCGGCGGTGCGCTTTACCCTGCTCACCAGTCCCATTCAAAACGGACGATATGCAAAGGAAGTAAAAGAAGCTGTAAAGACTTATCATGAACAAGGCAGAGATCATCGAGACGGCAGTGTAGATTATGATCCGAAAGGGATATACTCAGGTTTTGTAACAGCAAGAGGATATAGAGAATCTGAGAAACTCCAGCTGGACGAAGAGGGGATACCGAAGGTACGCCAGCAAGACGAATTTCATTATAACGCTGTAACAGTGGCTCAATATGCCTTATCAACATTCGGAGAATATAGGAGAGGTCAGAGCAGTTCAGAACCCTTTATCAAAGCAACGGACAAGCTTATCGATATGATGAGCGAAGATGGCGCCTTCCGATATTCTTTTCCTTGGCACAATGGCAATACAGGCGAAGTTTATGAAAAAGGATGGATCAGTGCAATGGCACAAGGTCATGCCTTAAGCTGTTTTTCCAGAGCCTATTATCTCACAAAAGATCCGAAATATATCGAAGCAGGAAAGAAAGCTTACAGTTTCTTGATCTTGGATAAACTGCAGGGCGGAGCGATGACATCCTTAGGAGATCTCGACGAACGATTATCAGATAAAATCTTTTTCGAAGAATATGTTTCAAATCCCAGCAGCTATACCTTAAACGGCTATATGTTTACCTTGTTAGGCATCTACGACTGGAAAATATTAACAGAGACTTATCCGGATCTTGTAGGAGAAAACAGTGCGGGAAAAGTTTTTAGCGATGGGATAGAGTCTCTTTGTTATATTATTCATCTATATGATGTGGGAGGATTTACAAATTACGACCTGGGTTATATGAATTTTGACGTAGAACCTCGTTTGATTCCTGGATATCATGCGATCCATATTGAACTTTTACATAATTTATATTCCATTACACAGGTTCCAAGGTTAAAAGAATACGAAGAACGTTGGATAGAATACATTGAAGAATAGGAGAAGAAATGAAAAAGAAAATTACAGCAGCAATCCTTATTATGAGTTTAACAGCACCTTTGGGGCAGGGGATTTTTCTAAAAAAATCTTTTGCTGAGGAGGGTATTACAGTAGAAAGGATTGCGGGAAAGAATCGGTATGAGACTTCTGCTCTTATCAGCCGCAGGGTCTATAGTGAGGCGGAAAAAATACTAGTAGCTTCAGGGGAAGACTTTCCGGATGCTCTTTCTGCCGGTGTTTATGCGAATGAAGAAAATATGCCGATTTTATTGTCTCCTAAAAACGGAGATCTATCTCAAATGGATGGGGAGCTGGAACGATTAGGAGCCAAAAGTGCGGTAATTGTCGGAGGAACGGCAGCGGTAGGACAGCTTAGAAGCCGAGTCATTCAGTCAGCCCAAAGAGTAGAGGGAAAGAACCGTTATGAAACAGCGAAAAAAATTAGCGAGAATCTTGATGTTGAAGAAAAAGGATACGCTTCCGGCGGACATTTCCCGGATGCTTTATCAGCAGTGCCCTTATTAACAAAAGAGAAAATGCCATTATTATTATTTAGCGAAGGAGAATCCTTAAGAAATCAAGGAACAGGCTATGTTTTCGGTGGGAATGCCCGAATCAAAGATTCGAATATAGGCTCTTTTGAGAGAGTATCTGGTGCAAACCGCTATGATACTTCAGTTGAGATTGCAAAAAAATTTGGGGATTTTGACACGGTAATTATCGCTTCTGGAGAAAATTTCCCGGATGCTTTGTCATCGGGAGCATTATCGAAAGAATACAATGCGCCGATTCTACTAACACCAAAAAAGGGTCTTTCTGCAGAGGTTTTAAAGTTTTTAAGAGAAAAGAAACACTCTCGTATTATTATTGCAGGAGGAGAGGCGGCGGTTTCATCAAAAGTTCAGTGGCAGCTTGAAAATATTCAAGAACCTGAAATAGAATACTCGCTTTTGACGAGTACCGTGCTTCCTGGAGAATATCAAAAAGAGGTACAAGAAGCGGTGGAACTCTACCACAAGCAGGGAAGACGCTATAGCGACGGAATGAAAAATTACCGTCCATTGGAGCCGTACATCGACTTTAGAAGTACAAGAAGCTATAAAACATCCCCGGACACAGTACAAATGGATAAAAACGGGATTCCTATGGTGAAATATAATGGAAAATACTATTATAATCCGGTAACGATCGGCCAGTTTGCACTGTGTTCTTATGCAGAGTTTTATTATGGGGAAAGGGATGAAAAAGAGTTTTTAAAAGCAGCAGATAAACTATTAAGCTATATGGATAAAGACGGAGCTCTCCGCTATGAATTCGAATGGTACAACGGAAACACAAAAGAAGTCTATCCTAAAGGATGGACAAGCAGTATGGCTCAGGGACACGCTCTAAGCTGTTTTACAAGAGCCTACGAGTTAACAAAAGATCCAAAGTATATCGAAGGGGGAAACCGTGCTTTAAAGCATCTAATGCTTGAGAAAGAAAAAGGAGGGGTCCGTACAACGCTAAGAGATTTAGATCCGTCTTTAAAAGACAGAATCTTCTTCGAAGAATATGTCTCTACGCCAAACAGCTATACATTAAACGGCTATATTTATACATTGCTAGGGCTATTCGACTGGGCAAGCTTAACACAGGCCTATCCTGATATTGTAGGGGAAAACCAAGCGGAGTGGGGATTCAATGAAGGGGTAGAATCCCTGCAGTATGTGATTCATCTCTATGATGTAGGAGGATTTACAAATTATGATTTAGGATATATGAATTTCGATGTAGCACCGAGACTCATTCCCGGCTACCATGCAATTCACATAAAACTGCTTCATGCTTTATACAGTATTACAGAAGTACAACGATTTAAAGATTTTGAAGATTTATGGAAAACCTATGTATAAGGAAAAACATAAGATTTAGGATGAAATAAAGAGAGAAAAAATGTAGAGTGATAGAGTGAAGTTATGGATAGCTTTTGTTTATTTCTGTTTTCTACATCCGGTATTTTCCTCATCAGCATCTGTTACAATATTATTTAACAAAAAACCTCCGAGAATTTTCCTGGAGGTTTTTTGTTAGACTGCTTTTTTAGCAGGGAGCTGATATTTTTTTCTGTATTCTTTGACAAGGTTCTTGTAGTGCTCGTCTTCTCGAATATCGGTTAGATACTGGTGAGTCTCGTAATCATCTTCCATAATTTCGATCATGCTGGCTCCGATATTGGAACAGTGATCGGAAATTCGTTCATAGGAAGTAGCGATATTCATTAAGATCAAGCCCATGTCGATAGAACAGATTCCCTTTTGAAGCCGTTTAACATGCTTTTTCTTGACCTTGCTGTTGATTTTGTCGATGACTTCTTCTAAAGGTTCTATTTCAGAGGCGAGATTCAAATCCATAGTTTCGAAAGCTGTTACAGTCTTGTTCATAATATCTGTTAAAGCTTCTTGATAGACTTTCATTTCTGCAAGAGCTGCAGAAGAGAAGATACCGTGGTTGTCATGTTTGTCTTTGCAGTTGTCGGAAATAGTTGCTACGTGATCGCTGATTCTTTCCAAATCGCTGATGGAGTTCATAATAATAGTTATAATTCTATTATCGCTTTCGGATAATTCCAAGGCGCTTAATTTTACAAGATAGCTGCCTAGATGGTCTTCGTAATTATCGACTTTTTGTTCGATCCGAATGATTTCTTCGTGAACTCCCGGGTTGTAATTTTGGATTAAGTCATAGGACATAACCAAAGCGTTATAGCATTTCTTGCCCATTTCATTGGCAACCTGTCTCGCCTGTTGTACTGCGAAAGAAGGATTGGAAAGGAATAGAGGATCTAGTTTGTTTAACGTAGAATCTTCCATCTCTGGAATCGGCTCTTTGCCGTATACCGTAAAAGTAGCCAGATCTGTTATTTTCTCAGCAAAAGGCATAAGGATAACAGTAGAGACGACATTGAAGATACTATGTATGACAGCGATCCCTACAGGGGTAGTCACGGAGCCTAAAAACTGCATATCTAAAAAAGCCAAAGCGATTAAGTAGGCTGCTAGAAAGAGTACAGTTCCGATAATATTAAAATATAAGTGAATAAAGGCGGCAGCCTTTGCATTCTTATTGGTTCCGAGAGAAGAAATTAAAGAGGTAGCGCAGGTTCCGATGTTTTGTCCTAAGATAATCGGGACGGTGCTTGCATAAGACAGGCTTCCTGTCATAGAAAGCGCCTGCAAAATCCCTACAGAAGCGGAGGATGACTGGATAACGGCTGTAACAACGGCACCCATAAGGACTCCTAGAATAGGGTTGCTGAAAAGTGTCATAATCTGAGCGAATTCCGGGATTTCACCCAAAGGTTCTACTGCATCGCTCATGGCATTCATTCCAAACATCAAGATCGCAAAGCCGATCATAATTCGGCCGATATCCTTTTTAAAAGGCTTGTTTCCAGCCATAATCAGAATAACACCGACGATTCCCAAGATAGGGGAGAAGGTGGTAGGCTTAAAGAGCTGAACAAAAAAAGATTCCCCTCTTAATCCAGACAAACTAAGGATCCACGAAGTGGCAGTTGTCCCGATATTTGCCCCGAAGATGATTCCTACAACTTGGGAAAGTTTTAAAATTCCCGAGTTTACCATACCTACAACCATTACTGTCGTAGCAGATGAAGACTGGATAATAGCTGTAACCACAGCGCCTAATGCACAGGCTTTCCATTTGTTGGAAGTCAGACTCTGCAGGATTTTCTGCAGTTTCCCTCCAGTAAGCTTAGCCAAACCTACACTCATGGTATCCATACCGTATAGGAACAAGGCAAGTCCCCCGATCAAAGAAAGGAGCATAAAGATATTCATAAAACCTCCTACAATTATAAAATTAATGTAAAAAATATGTTAATTATTCGATTAGATTATAACGTAAGAAAGAGATTTAATCTAGATCTATTTATAGAATGTTAAATAAAAAAGAAAAGAATGTAAAAAACAAGAAAGCCCAATAAGATTTTGCAGCAAAGAGAAAAACCTTTTTAAAACAAAACACCTCTAGTATAAATAAAAAGTATTTCGCAAGTACAATATTATTTTTCATAAAAAAAAGGAAAGTGCAGCTCCTGCACTTTCCTTTTTAGGGTATATTTAATCTTAAGAAGTCTATAGACTTGTAGTAAAATCTCGCAGAGATAAACTGGTCTTTATCTTATGAAGAAAAATGATTCTTTATCATTTTTCCACCACATCTCCACTCTACCACTCTTTCACTCTCACACTCTGTTTTTTAAGACTCCTCACTCTGTTTTTAAAAGCTTTTTTTCAACAAAACTTATTGCGTGTTGGATCAAAGTCGTTTTCCGTTTCGTAGATAGAGCTGTGGGGAATATTATCTTTTTCAAGAAGTCCTTTTATTTGTTTAAACTCTTCACTATTTTTTGAGAGTACACAGACGCCGCAGCATTTTGAAGCTTTTCTAGGAGTCGGAGCTAAGGTTAAACGAAAGCCCTTTTCCTTTAAGTATTCGTAAGCGGATGTGGCTTCTTTCACATTGTTGAATAAAATATAGTGGAGGGAGTCCATTAACGATTCTCCAACAGTTCCACAAAGGCTCCGATCCTTGTTTTCAGCTGTTCAGCATCTTGGTCCGTATAATCCGTTTCGATTCCTAAAATCGGAATATCTTTTTCTTTTAATGTTTTTTCGACTTTAACACCTTCCATATCGTAAATTCCGCAGAATTTCAAGTTTACATCGATAACGCCGTCTGCATGATATTCTTCAGAAAGACGGATAATATCATCGATACGGGCGTCGTTTGGTGTAAAGCAGGCGCAGTTGATTCCGCCTAGATAACGCTGAGTAAGATTTTCAAGCATTTCATCTATCGTTTCTCCAGATTCGTCTACGAGGTTTTCAAAATATCTGGATCCTGTACACATTTCTTCTATGATTACAGCAGCTCCTGAAGATTCGATAATATGATGAAGCTTCCAGTTTGGAATAGAAAGAGGCGTTCCGGAAAGCATCAATCTTACAGCATCTTTTTCATAAACAGAGAATCCTTCTGATTTTTTCTGATCTAGTTCGTCGCAAAGCTTGTTTACCATAGCAGCGAAGCGTTTCGGATCGTCAAAGAAAGCGATCTGTGTAATTAGAAGGGTATCCAGTCCGCTGATAGGAACATTCGGCTCTTTTCTAAAATTATAAAGTCTTTGGAGAGCTTTTCTCTTTTCGTTCACAGTATGAATCGCTTCTTTTAAAGATTCTTCTGTGATCTTATTGCCTGTAATCTCTTCCAGTTTTTCTTTATATCCGTAAAGCTCGTCTTTCCAGTGAAGAAAATCTCTTTCTCTTTTCATTTGGGGAATGTCCATAACGTAAACAGGAGCGTCTTCTGCTAAGATTTCCCATGCTTTTTTCTTTCCATCGCAGGTGTTTTCGCAGACGAAAAGGTCGGCAATTCTAGAATAAGGACAGGTTCTTCCAAAACGGGCTCCGATAGAAGCTTTGATTAAAGGGCAGGTTGTTGTAGGAAGATGCTTTTCCCCTTCCGGTACCCAGAACTGGGAACCAGAGCAGAGTCCTGTGGGGATGGCTCCTGCAGCAAGGACTAATTCATCGGGTACGTGAATACAAAAAGATCCAACTACTTTTTTTCCTTCCTTTTGTGCTTCTATAAGTTCCGCAGGACGAAGACCGTGAATATCCGCTACGATCATATTAAAATAGTCCATTCCTTCCGGACGGTTTTCCTGAGAAAGATACACGTCTCCATAAGCTTGAGGCAGTGCCTCGCATAATAAATCATGGGTTTCTACATCCATTCCAAGTTCGGTCCACATTTGTTTGTTGTCTGTCATAATTTCCTCCTAGTATGTAATAGTATTCTGATCGGCATAAGGACAATCCCTAAAGCCGTGAACGATAAAATGATCTACAGGCCGGTAGTATCTGGCAATATCTTCTGTTAAAGAAGCTTCTCTCTCGAAGACCGTTGGTGTACAGGGTGTACAGGAGAGACTGTCGTCTAAAAACTCATCTTCTTCTAATGGAAAATCCTCTATAATTCCGCCGAGAGGTGCTGAATATACAGACGTTTTATTTGTGTTATTTCCTTGTACAGGGAGAGATTCGATAAAATTTTTTCTTACTTCTAAATCAAAGATATACTGTGTTTCGTAGCAGATCTTGCTGTATTCTTTCCCTGTAAGAGAGCTGTTTTTTAATTCTAGAAGAAGGCTGTCGATTTCCAAAAGCAGCTCAAAAGATTTTTCCACAAGGGAATGATCGATTGTTTTCTTTGTAAACGTCTCTAAAAATCGGATTAATTTTTCCTGCTCTTCTACAGCTTCCTCCAGATTTTTATCCTTTATAGAATAGATATAGACTAGCTTATTTAAAGGAAGGGAGTTTAAAAGTTCGACTCTTTTTGGGCAGAGATCATCGGAAATAAAAAAAGACGAAGAGTGGATAAAAGGACAGCGGTCTGTTAAAGCATAGCCTTCTGTGGAACGCAGTGCATCGCAGTAGCCTGTGCTTGGGCTTTCCTCTATAAGATCCTTATGGATGCCGTAAAGGGAAACCGGTGTAATTCCAAAGCCATAGAGGATAGGAAGAGGGATTCTTCCAAAGGTTCCGCCGATAATTTCTCCGGACATTTTTTTGTGGATAGCTGTTACATAAGCTTCTTCCCTAAAATTAGGTATCATGATTTTTTCTTCCTTCCTAGAAGTGCTGCGCCGATAGCTCCTGCGAAACGACCGTCAGGATGGGAGGTGACATTGCCTCCTAAGGCTTTTCCAAGCTCTTCCATCATATAGGGGGTATCGCAAAAACCTCCTGTTAAAAAGTATTCTGTATTATTGTCGGATGATTTTTTCTCTTGGGAACTGACTTTTTGTACGATCGAGAGAATTACACCGTTGGCGATATCTTCTTTTGGAGAGCCCTTTCCCATGAGAGAAATGACTTCCGATTCGGCAAAGACGGTGCACATGGAACTGATGGTAATGGGGTTTCCTTTTGCAGCCAGCTCGAAGATTTCACCGATAGTGACACCCAGCCGATTCGCCATGATTTCTAAAAACTTGCCGGTGCCGGCGGAGCATTTATCATTCATTATAAAATCCGTTACCATCCCGTCTTGAAGATAGATAATCTTTGTATCCTGTCCTCCGATGTCGATGACCGTTGCATCTTCTGGATGAAGAAACAGGGCTCCTTTACCATGGCAGGTGATTTCTGTAATCTGCTTGTCTGCATAAGGAACAGATATTCTTCCATAGCCGGTGGAGATAATTACAGAATTTTCTGGGGTCACTCCTTCTGATCCTAGCCATTCCAGAACCTTTTCCGAAGTTTCCCTGCTGTTCCATCCAGATGGAATCATTAATTTATGTAAAATATTTTCTTTTTTCTCGTCAAAAACAACCACTTTCGTGGCTGTCGAACCAATATCGATTCCTGTATAGTACATAATGCCTCCTTAACGGTAAAATAGGTTTATATTCACATTTATTCTAATCTTTAGAGACGGGGAAATCAAGTTGCAAAAGTATACACAACCATCTAGTTTTTAGGGATTATCCTCTAGGATGGAATGTGAAAGTAGAGGATAAGAACAGAATGAGAGAGTGGAGGAGGATAAAAAAAGAGTGAGAGAGTGAAAGAGTGGAAGAGTGGCCGATCGTTTCTAGCCAATCACGGAAGAGATCGTGATTGGGAAACGAGTGGCATGAGACCTGTTGCCAAATCAAAATACCTGATTTGGACTAGGGCTTCAGAGATATGGAAGAAACATGGGACGTATTTCGTTTGTGATGGGGATATGGATTAAGAGGATTAACTGTAAGAGGAAATCGATGTTTTCCGCTTTCCTACAATATTTTATTCACTTTTCTTTTCTTAAAACAGCAGCTGCACTCCATACCAAACTACCGGGATCAAGAGGGCTGGCAGGTAGTTCACTACTTTTATTTTTTTGATACCAAGCATGTCTAATGCCATGGCGAAGATCAAGACAGAGCCGACTACGGAGAGCTGGCTGATGACTTGTTCTGTCAACAGAGGTTTAAGCCAGGTGGAGAGGGCAAAAATTCCTCCTTGATAGAGGAAAAGCAGGATTCCTGACAGATAGATGCTTTTTCCATACATAGAGGCAAAGATAATGGAGCTTGTGAAGTCCAAGGTGGACTTGAAAAACAGAATATCCATATTTCCCTGAAGACCTGCGTTTAAGGGGCCGAGGATCGCCAGAGAGCCGGTGCATTGGATCAGAAAAATTTCGATGGCTCTTGTAAAAAATTCGTTGTCTGCGTCTTTCATTTTGGACTTGATAAAAGCGGTGGTGTTTTCGATGCGTTTATCGATATCGATGGATTCGCCGATCAGTCCTCCGAGTGCTGTACAGATTAACACGTAGGCCATATCTTCTCCTTTGACAGCTCCTTGTATTCCGATAATGGCGATGGTTACGGCGACGATAAGAAAGACGGCGTCCATAACTTTTGAGGATATGACTTTTCTAAGGGAAATTCCGAAGAAGCCTCCTAGTAGAACGGCTACTGTATTTAAAATAATTCCAAACATAATATCTCCTTATGATTCTTTTTTTAAATATGAAAAAACAAGGATTTTCTTTACGAAAATCAGCAATATTATCATTATACTATAATTATTTAAATAAAATAAATGGGTTTTCACGAAGCCTTAGAAGGGGTACTATATTTAAGTAAGGTTAGTTTACAATAATAGAAAGATAGATGAGCGAGGTTTTTATGAAAATTATTAAAAGAGATGGAACGACAGCGGAGTTTGACAAGAAGAAAATCCGCCTAGCAATGGCCAAGGCCTTTCGTTCTGTGAACAATCCTATAGATTCTGAGGAATTGGATAGAATGGTTTTAGATATCGAAAAGACAATACAAGAACGATATCCAAAAGAGCAGATTCCTTCTGTAGAAGAGATCCAGGATTTAGTGGAATTGACTTTAATCGACCATAATTATTATCAAGTTGTAAAAAGCTATATCCTTTATCGGGCGAAACACAGCATGGACAGAAAGGTCATTGAAGAGTTCGGCGATTATATTAAGGATCCGCAGATTATAGATGAAATCCGAAAGGTGCAGGCAGACTTCGACCGCACAAGATATTCCATCGAGCAGCTGTACTATAAATTTACATCCTTTGCAAAAGAAGATATGAAGGAAGAAGAATATTTAAAAGCCTTGACGAAGGCGGCGTCGGAGTTGACAGCGAAAGAGGCGCCGGACTGGGAATATGTGGCGGGACGTTTTTTGAATCTTTCTGTAAGACGGGAAATCGAAGGGTTCTGGGATGGAAAAGGCTGCGACAGTTTTAAAGACAGAATCCGTTATATGGAGAAGGAAGGTCTCTATGGAAGCTTTATTCCAGAAAGCTATAGCGATGAAGAGATCGACGAGCTGGAAGATTATATGAAGCCTCACAGAGATCATCTTTTAAACTACAGCGGGATGGACTTAATTTCGAAACGATATTTGATTTCTACCCATGAAGGAGAGGTTATCGAACGTCCTCAAGAGATGTTTATGGGCATTGCGATGCATCTTGCTTTGCCGGAGAAAGATAAGGTTCACTGGGCAAAGAGACTGTACGATATCTACAGCAAGCTTCAGGTAACGGTAGCGACTCCTACGATGAGCAATGCCAGAAAGCCCTTCCATCAGCTAAGTTCCTGCTTTATCGATACAGTACCGGACTCTTTAGACGGGATATACCGTTCTATCGATAATTTCGCCCAAGTCTCGAAACACGGCGGAGGCATGGGTCTTTATTTTGGTAAAGTTCGAGCGACAGGTTCCGATATTCGAGGTTTTAAAGGAGTAGCAGGAGGAGTGATCCGCTGGATCAAGATTGCCAACGATACTGCGGTAGCTGTAGACCAGCTGGGGGTCCGCCAAGGCTCTGTAGCAATCTATCTAGATGCATGGCATAGAGATCTGCCGGAGTTTCTGCAGCTTCGTACAAATAACGGAGACGACCGGATGAAAGCCCATGATGTGTTTCCTGCGATCTGTTATCCGGATCTTTTCTGGAAGATGGCAAAGGAAAATATCAACGGCAGCTGGTATCTTTTTGATCCCCATGAAATCATGGTGAAAAAAGGCTATTGTCTTGAAGACTCCTATGGAAAAGAATGGGAAGAAAGATACTGGGACTGTGTAGAAGATCCTGAAGTTTCAAAACGTGTAATTAAAATGAAGGATCTTGTAAGGATTATCATCAAGTCTTGGGTAGAAACAGGCACACCTTTTACCTTTAACAGGGATATCGTAAACCGTTTAAATCCGAATAAGCACAAGGGTATGATCTACTCTTCGAATCTTTGTACAGAGATTCTTCAAAATATGAAGGAGATCGAGACGATTTCTACAGAAATAAAAGATGATAATGGGGATACTATTATTGTAAATACGACAAAGGCTGGGGATTTCGTAGTCTGCAATCTTGCCTCTTTAGTTCTTGACCGAATTGACTTAAAAGACGACAAGGAAGTAGAAAGAATTATCGAAACAGCTGTAAGAGGGCTTGATAATGTAATCGACTTGAATCAGTACCCGGTTGCCTACGGGGAAGTGACGAATCAAAAATACCGTTCCATCGGCCTTGGAACCAGCGGCTATCATCATGCTTTAGTCAAAGAAGGCATCCGCTGGAGCGATGAAGAAGCCCATAGAGAGTTTGCAGACAAGGTGTATGAAAAAATCAATTACTATACGATAAAAGCAAGCATGAATATTGCGAAAGAAAAAGGAAGCTATTCTTATTTTGAAGGTTCTGACTGGCAGACGGGAGAATATTTCGACTTAAGAGGATATGATTCGGACAAGTGGCAGGAACTCAAAAAAGAAGTTTCCGAAAAGGGTCTTCGAAATGCCTACCTTATGGCCATCGCACCGACAGGTTCCACATCGATTATTGCAGGAACAACTGCAGCGGTAGATCCAGTAATGAGCCGATATTTCTTGGAAGAAAAGAAAGGATCCATCCTTCCAAGGGTGGCTCCGGGACTCTCTCCAGAAACCTTCTGGCTCTATGAAAACGCCCATGATATCGATCAGGGAGTTGTTGCAGAAATTGCAGGAATCAGACAGCGCCACATGGATCAAAGCCAATCGATCAATATCTATATCACCACAGAATATACCATGAGAACTCTTCTAAATATTTATATCCGAGCATGGGAAGCCGGCGTTAAAACCGTCTACTATGTAAGAAGCAAATCTTTAGAAGTAGCAGAATGCGATTCTTGTTCGTCTTAGGAGGAAATATGGAAAAATTACAACAGAGGGGTTTGTTTAACGAAAACGGAGATATTGAACTTTCGAAAAGAAGAATGATCAATGGAAACACGACAAATCTCAACGATTTTAATAATATAAAATACAGCTGGACCAGCGACTGGTACAGACAGGCTATGAATAATTTCTGGATCCCGGAAGAGATCAATCTCAGCCAGGATATCAAGGATTACAGGAATTTAAAAGAAGAGGAAAGAAGAGCTTACGACAAGACTCTTTCTTTCCTGATCTTTCTAGACAGCATCCAGACTGCGAACCTTCCCAATGTGGGTGATTTTGTTACAGCAAACGAGGTGAATCTTTGCTTGACGATACAGGCGTATCAAGAGGCGATTCATTCCCAGTCTTATGGATATATACTAGATACGATCGCTTCGCCGGAAGAAAGAACAGATATCCTCTATCAGTGGAAGGACGACGAAAGACTTCTGGCTAGAAACAAGTTTATCGGAGATTTGTATAATGAATTTCTAGAGAAGAAAGATGTCCTTTCTTTAATGAAGACCATGATTGCAAACTATATTTTGGAAGGGATCTATTTCTATTCCGGTTTTATGTTTTTCTACAGTTTAGGACGAGTGGGAAAAATGCCTGGAACGGTTCAGGAAATCCGCTATATCAATCGGGATGAAAACACTCATCTTTGGCTGTTCCGTTCGATTATTCTAGAACTGAAAAAAGAACAGCCGGAGCTTTTTACAGAAGATAAGATCAAGATCTACGAAGATATGATCGCCCATGGAGTCGAAGAAGAAATCAAATGGGCGGACTATGTCTATGGGGACCGTATCTCCGGACTTTCTATGAATATGATCGAAAACTATATTAAATATCTGGGAAATCTCCGTTCTACAGGACTTGGTTTTTCAGTTCTCTATCCAGGACATGAAAAAGAACCGGATTCTATGGAATGGGTACGGGAATACAGCGATCCCAACGGAATTAAGACAGACTTTTTCGAAGGAAAGCCTTCCGCTTACTCGAAAAGTTCTGTTATCGAAGACGACTTATAAGGAGACGGATATGACAAATCGTTTGGCAAATGAAACTTCTCCCTATCTGCTTCAGCATAAGGATAATCCAGTAGACTGGTATCCATGGGGAGAGGAAGCCTTTGAAAAGGCAGAAAAAGAAAATAAAATCATCTTTCTATCCATCGGCTATTCTACATGCCACTGGTGTCATATAATGGAAAGAGAATCTTTCGAAGATGAAAAGACGGCGGAAGTATTAAACAAGGATTTTGTCGCTATAAAAGTAGATCGGGAAGAACGACCGGATCTGGATACCATCTATATGGCCTTTTGCCAAGCGATGACCGGCTCCGGCGGGTGGCCTTTGAATCTCTTTTTAACACCGAAGAAGGTTCCTTTTTATGCCGGAACTTATTTTCCGAAGAAATCCATATACGGCCAGCCTGCCTTTGTAGACCTTTTAAATCAAGTGGCAAAAATCTGGGAGGAAAACCCGGCAGAACTTTTTATGCACAGCGAAAAGGCAAGGGTAGCTGTTGCTTCTGCCTTTAAACCTCGAGGAGAAGAAGCTCTATCCGGAGAAATCATTCGTGAAACTTATGAAACTTTAAAATCGAATTATGACGAAAAATACGGAGGATTTTCGGAAAAACCGAAGTTCCCTTCCCCGCATCAGATGCTGTTTCTGCTGAGATATTATAAAGCGGCAGGAGAGATGGAAGCCCTAGAAATGGTTAAAGGCCAGCTGGAAGGTATGGCGA
Source organism: Gallicola sp. Sow4_E12 (assembly GCF_052116305.1). Classification (NCBI taxonomy): domain Bacteria; kingdom Bacillati; phylum Bacillota; class Tissierellia; order Tissierellales; family Peptoniphilaceae; genus Gallicola; species Gallicola sp. Sow4_E12. The sequence continues at coordinate 15,852 of NZ_JBQKLI010000005.1, forward strand.
AAGGCGGTCTCATGGATCATGCGGGAGGAGGATTTGCCCGCTATAGTGTAGATGAAAGATGGGAGATCCCTCATTTTGAAAAAATGCTCTATGATAATGCTCTTATCGCCGAAAGCTATATCGAAGCCTATGCTATAACGAAAAAAGACCGATTTAAGAACGTTTCAGAAGAACTCTTCCATTATATCGAAAGAGAGATGACCTCGCCTCACGGAGCCTTTTACAGCGCACAGGACGCAGACAGCGAAGGGGAGGAGGGGAAGTTTTATGTATTTTCTCCTTCTGAAATTGAAGAAGCCTTGGGAGAAGAGGCGGAGTGGTTTATCGATTTTTATGGTATCACCAAAAGAGGAAACTTTGAAGGGAAAAATCATTTAAATCTGATCCATAAAGATTCTCTGAAACGAGAGGATTTAGAAAAAGCAGAACCTCTTCTCGATCGTCTGTACGAATACAGAAAGGACAGAGTTCCTCCATTTAAGGACGATAAAATCCTGACATCCTGGAACGGTCTTATGATCAGTGCTCTTTCTCTAGGCGGGAAAGTCTTTAAAGAAGAATCCTATCTTCAGTCCGCAAGAAAAGCAGCAGACTTTATCTTAAATTACCACATCCGGGAGGCCGTTCTATATAACAGCAGCAGAGAAGGGAAACTGGGGGATTCAGGAACCTTAGAGGACTATGCGTTCTTAATTCATGGATTGTTGAATCTTTATGACGCCACATTAGAAGATAAATGGCTTTTCCATAGCAGAATGTTAACGGAAAAAATGATCGAAGATTTTATCGGCGGAGAAGACGGTGGTTTTTATATGACCTCGAAGGATAAAACAGACTTGATTATGAGACCGAGAGAAACCTATGACGGAGCTATGCCTTCCGGTATTTCTATGGCGGTGATGGTGCTCGCTAAGATTTCCCGCTTAACAGGAGTGGTAAGATATCGTGAGATTATGGAAAGACAGTTTAAAGTCTTTTCTTCGAATTTAAAAAAAACACCAGGAGCCCACTGCTATTTTATGGCGGCTTATCTTACAGCCAATATGGGGCATAAGGCCTATCAGCTCTATACAGTTTCAAGTGAAGAAGCCTTGGAGTATACGGAAGTGTTCAGACAGGAATACCGTCCTTTCGACACCTTGATCAGTTTAACGAATGAGGGGATTCTAAGGGAGCTTTTTGATCTGGAAGTTCAAGAAGCGCCGGCTTTGCTCATCTGCCAAGAAGGATCCTGCCAAAAACCCTTAGAAAGGAAAGAGGATATAGAGAAGGAATTAAAAATATGAGTGTTGAAAAAGCAAGGAGATTTTTAAAGCAGCATCATCTGGGAGATCGAATCAGAGTTTTTGAAGAAGGGACAGAAACAGTGGAAAAGGCAGCGGAACAAGTCGGCTGCCTCCCTTCTGAAATAGCAAAATCCATGGATTTTGAGATCGATGAACGATGTATCCTTATTGTGGCTGCGGGAGATATCCGTATTGACAATAAAAAATATAAAGAAGAATTCGGCAAGAAAGCCAAGATGATCAAAAGAGAAGATCTCATTGAAAAAATCGGCTATCCTATGGGAGGAGTCTGTCCTTTTAACGTGAATGAAGATGTGGAAATTTATATGGATCATTCTTTGAAACGTTTTGAGAATGTTTATCCTGCCGGCGGCAGCGAGGATAGTGTCGTAGAATTAAGCCTTGAAGAGTTGGAAAAAATCATACAGCCTGTAAAGTGGGTGGAGTTGGAAAGAGAGGTATAATATGAGCGAAAAAGAGAGAATGATTGCAGGAAAACTTTATAATGCTGAAGACAAAGAGCTGAGAAAACGTTATGAAAAAGCTAGACGATACAGCTATGAATTTAACCGGACAATGCCGGAGGAAATCGAAAAAAGAGAAAAACTTTTAGATGAATTATTAGGAAGCTATGGGGAAGATGTTACGATTACACCGCCTTTTCGATGCGATTATGGAAAACAGATCCATATCGGGGATCATTTCTTCGCAAACTATGACTGTATTATGCTCGATGTAGCAGAAATCCGTATCGGCGATAATGTGAATTTCGGACCTCGTGTAGGGCTCTATACAGCTGCTCATCCATTGGATCCGATGGTGCGCAGAAGAAAGCTTGAGTATGGAAAAGCGATCACCATAGAAGACGATGTATGGATCGGCGGAGATGTAGTAGTAAATCCCGGAATTACCATCGGCGAAGGTTCTATCATAGGTTCCGGCTCTGTAGTAACTCGAAGTATCCCGAAGAACGTAGTAGCGAAGGGCAACCCCTGCAGAGTGATTCGGGAAATAACAGAAGAAGACAAAAGGTATTGGAAAGCGCTGGAAGAAGAATACGATGAAGAGATAGAAAGGGAACAGTCCGAGTGAAAGCCTATGAGAGATGGTATGAAGGGATAGAACAGTATTTTAGAAAATGGGAGATGTTATTCGATCTTCTTGTATTTTTTAATACTTGGATACCGAGACTTGTTTATATTTCCTATCCGCTGCTCCTTTTGTTCTTGATCTTTACAAAAGATGAAAGGGCTGTAAAAGTACTTCTTGTGCCTTTTGCAGCCTTTCTTTTTACAACGATCATCCGAAAAGTCAAAAATGAACCTAGACCCTATGAAAAATATACTATCCGCCCTTTGATTCCCAGAGAGAAAAAAGGAGAGTCTTTTCCCAGCCGCCATACATTATCGATTTTAATTATTGCTATGGCTTTTTTATACATAAATACAGCCTTGGGAATTCTTTTTCTGCTTCTGGGCGTACTCTTGGGGATAGTCCGGGTCGCCGCAGGAATCCACTTTCCAAGGGATGTTATCGCAGCAGCTCTTATAAGTTTGATATTCGGGCTGATCGGATTTTTCTAAGAAGAGAAAGCGGTTATATGAAAAATAAAGACTAAAAAAAACAGGCTTCTAATAGCCTGTTTTTTAATCGAAAAGTTATTCGTTTTTTAGGAGAAGAAAGGGTGTATAACTCCACACCCCCTTTCTCCGCTTTCACACTTCTTTTTAAATATTCTTCATTTTTTAATCGTCGTCATCGTCATCGTCGTCATCATAATCGTCGTTATAGACCGGGGCTCTTCGAACAGGAGCTCTTTGTGCGGGAGCCTGTCTTCTAGGCTGAACTCGCTGAGGCTGGCGCTGAGGAAGGGGTTGAGGAGCAGGAGCGGCACGTCTTTGCTCTTCTTGACGGCGCTGTTCTTCCCTTTCGGCTCTTTCCCGCTCTTCCTGAGCTCTTCTTTCTTCCTCGGCTCTTCTTTCCGCTTCAACTCTTCTGATTTCTTCTCTTCTTTGAACGTCTGTATCTGTTTGATAATACTGTCCCCGTTGGCCTAAGATTTCATTTTTTCTTTCTGGTGCAAAGAGAAGTGCATCTTCATCGGACCAAAGGGGAATTTCCCTTTCCCGAATCAAATCGGCACTTAAGGAATTGCCGGCGGATTTTGATTTTTCATAATCCTCTAGGGTGCCGTTCATCAAAAGGATTCCGATCTTATTTGAATTGTTCTGAAGGGATGCCAACAGCCCTTGAATTTTAGAGAATTCTTCCTGAGAATATGTGGAAGAAAGGATCAGATCCTGTATACCAAGGTTGTCTGCATACTCTATAAGAAGAGGAACAGCTTCTTCTAATGTTTTGCCGATAAAATCTTTTTCGCTGATCTGGCCTGACGGGTCATGGAAATATTTTATACGGCCGTCTTTTCGAAATTCCATCGTTAGGGGATGGGAAGCTGTTCCCATTGCCATGGCAGCATAAGTCTGATTTCTCACCATGCTTGCAAAGACACCTGTAAATAGAAGTACAAACACGGCAGCGGCGGCGATATATCGCATAAAAGGAATAGTATTTTTCTGAGAGTAGGAAGACTGAAAGCGGTCTTCTTCTACATAATAGATCCGGTCTCCGATCTTCATATCCTTTTTTCTTTTTATTCGATGAACCCTGCCGCCTTCATCGAGAACGATAGCGTATTTTTCCGATAGTTCTAGTACAATTGCTTCATTATGCATAGGTTCACCTCTTAATCCAAAGGATTAATTGTTCATATTTCTTATAGAAAACAATAATGATGGACAGGATAAATACTTTGCTGCCTTTTATAATCTTTTCTGTAACATTTTGTTTTGTCGAGATCAGGCGGATCGGCAGCCGTTTTTTTTCGTAGATAAAACCGGTTACTTCGCCATCGCTGCTGGATTTTTCGGAAATATCAATGGCTCTTATGCGTGTATCACTATGCTTTGGAGAGCTTTCCACTAGATGCTCAAAAGTGATGGAAAACTGCTGGAGCTCTTTTGCCCATTCTATGATTTCTTCTTTCAATGGATTGTCGTTTTCAGGATCTTCTCCGAGAAAGATTCCCTGCTCTTCCATTTCATCGATAGAGGCAACCCGCTTATCTTTTTGTTCTTTTTTTAGCTGATTATACAAACGGCTTTTGATCACAAGCTTGGCAAAGGGCAGAAAAGGCCCTTTGTCTAGTTCGTATCTGTGATAAGCCTCTTGAAAGGCTTCCATGGCGATGGACAAATACAGGTCGCTGTCTGCAGATACGTATTTCCCGGTAACATCGCTAGTGGATTTTATAATAAAACCGTAATGTTGTTTAATCAAATTATCCATATCATTATTGTTCATTTGATCACCTTTCTATTGAAAGACTCTCTTTTAAATGATTTCTGAACTTGGTGTTAATAGATTTACAGTATCTACCCCCGGAATTTCCTTTAATTTCATTGCTAATATAAGCTCTTCATGGCTTCTGGAATTTCCTTTGATTTCATAAACAAGTTCGAATGAGTCTTCTAATAAGTTTTGTGCTTTTAATTTTGATGCGCTGTTGTATTTCATTATTATATCAGATAATACAGTTACATTGGTTTGGCTTCCACGTACAACCAATAATAAATTTTCGCTTTTTTCGCTGTTATCTCCTGTTGCAATCATCAAAATACTGATGAGGATAGAACCTATAATACCAATTCCAAATGTTTGAGTAGAACAGATAACTCCGATAGCCATAGACCAGAATACAAAGCCCAAGTCCCTAGGGTCTTTCGTATTGGTACGGAATCGGACGATAGACAAAGAACCCATCATACCTAGAGAGAGTGCCACATTGTGTCGAATAATACTCATTATAAGAGTAGTTACTAAGGCTAGCATTACCAATGTAATGTTGAACTTCACATCGTACACGATTAGGCTGTGGCTTTTTTTAAAGGTAATAAACATCAGTCCAGACAAAAGAAGAGCCATTCCTAAACTAAGAAAGATTGCCTCCAAACTGATGTCGGGAGCGTTTTCCATACCAGACTGTTGTAAAAATTGATCAATATTCATCATACACCTCTTTTATATTTTTAGTAGTAAAATTCTTCTAATAAGGATCTGGAGGATCCGAATTTGCTGACTTTGCATTTTTCCAAATTACACTGGCTAAGGGCAAATTGTATTTGGCTGAAGAGAAATTTTTCGAATTTCACTTCAAGAATTGTTTTTCGAAGGGGCATTGCATACTGATAATTCGGTTCTTCCTGATAAAGATCTGTATTCATATGTGTATAGCGAAGACGGTTATCCAGAGTGATTCTCGTATTAAAGTTTGGATGGGTGAAGGCGCGTCTTGAGTATTCTACAAGAGAAATGGGACGATAACCCATAGAATGGCCCAGCTCATAACCTAATTTTGCAGTAGGGGAGTTATACTTTAAAAGAGGCGAAAAATCTCCCTCTTGGATGCGTATTGCATCATCTTTCGTTATAATCACACTGTCTTTGACCTGATGGCCGTTTAATTTCCTTTTCAGTTCGAATTTTGCAGTTTCATCCTTCGTATCATAGATACGGATTCTCATACGTTTCACGAATTCCTTCTTTTTCATCTTGCCGATATAGTCTTGATTGTCGATAGCATCGAAGTAGACACTTCGAACACGGTATCCGTTATAACCGCCATAAGCATCCGGCACGAGTATTTTGTTTAATGCATCTAATAGATAGAGACGATCTTTTAAATCCACCATATATTTAAACTCTCGGCGGGATACGGTAATGGTCTCTTGATTTTGTAAAGCTTCCATAATAACCTCCTATGTAAATTAAATAGTTTGCCCTTCTACTACAATATACAAAGACTCCTTTAGATTTCGGTACCTTTTTAGAAAAAAATTTATAAAAAGTTTACACAATAATCATAAATGTATAGAAATATAGAATAATTGTTAACTTTAGTTAAAGGAATTTATATTAGAATATACAGAAGGGTTGAAAGACAAGGTTGTTTATATAAAATACCATTTAATAAAATGGTATAAAAATAAAACAAGAAAGTAGGATAGATCAAGAAATATAAGATATACAGAGAGACCGGAAAAAAATACCACTTACAAAAAGGGTGCAAAAATGTAGTGGTAATATCAAAAGAGGCAGGCTTGGAAAGGCAGTTCGAAGGACTTCATAAAAAAAACAAAAAAAGAACGGCTGTGATCTTGTTTTTCACAGCCGTTTTATTCTTGATATTTCGTTATAAATAGCGAAGATTATCTTATTTTGCCTGGATATTTAGCTCGTTCTCCACCGACAAGTTTTGGTCTCCATTTCATCGCAGTTACATGGGCTTTTCCGATTTCTTTAATCTTCAAGCGCACTGGAATCTGCACATATCGAATATGCATTCCAATAGAAGTATCGCCAATATCAAGACCTGCATAAGCGCAGATATGTTCTACCATAACAGGATCTTCTGCATGTTCGTATGCAGCCACTGCACAAGCACCTCCTGCATGAAGATGAGGAATAACAGTAACCTCCTCTAGATGATATCGTCTGGCACATTCTCTTTCTACAACTAATGATCTATTGATATGCTCGCAGCCTTGGACTGCAAGATAAATTCCGCGTTCTTTTAAAATGGGCAAAATTGTTGAAACGATAGCTTCTCCAACTTCTTGACTGGAGTTTTTTCCGATTTTTGAACCAAGCACTTCGCTGGAGCTGGCACCTAGTACAAGAATATCATGTTCTCTTAAATCAGCTTCTTCTAATAATTCTTCTAGAGCAGCCGTAACTTGTTCTTTAATTTGATCCATAATCATTTCCCCCTTTGTATAATTCTTCCTATCTTTAGTATAAACCCTATTGGCAAAATATAAAAGGATTTAAAACAACTTTTTTGTTTTTTTCAAGAGAAAAGAATGAGAGATTTTAGACGTTTCTCAAAAAAGAACAAAAAGATTATAAAAAAATAGTATGAGAATAGTAAAAATATTGTATTTATTAAGAAAGGGGGAGTTAAAAAAAGAGTGTGAGAGATTAAAAAAAAAGAGTGTTAGAGTGGGGAGAGTGGAGAGGGGAGTTATGGAAGAAACATGGGGCGTGTTTCGTTTATCATATTAGAACAAAAAACTTAAGATCAGAGCCGGAAGAATCTAATGCTTCTTTTTAGAGTAATAAAAGAAAAAGAGATGTGAAAAATACTTGCTGTTATGGGACTGGAGGGCGGGGAGGTGTTCTTATTCTATGAAGAAAAAGCTGTGCTTTTTCCTCCAACTCTTCACTCTAAAACTCTTCACGCTTTTAGAAGGTTTTTTAAAATAAAAACGACACGGTTTCCCGTGTCATTTTAAATCGATATAATGTACCTTTTGTAATGTTTTTATAAATTCAGATAATCTTGGATAAAGGGGTTCGGCTTCTTCACCGAATTGTTCTTTTACTTTTTGGCCGATATCGTAGATAGACGTTTTTCCATCGATATGAGTCCAGATAAAAGAACCTAAAGGATCTAATTGAATCTTTGACTGAACAGGTTTTTTTAAAAATTTCTGTCCAAATCGGTTGAAGATTCCTTTGTTTTCCACAAGAATAGTTACATTGCCCTTCTCTTCCATGGAAGGGTGAAGCTTTTCCGGTACTAAATCCAAGAGGTTTTGTCCCTTACGGTCTTTTCTCATATTTCTTATTCACTACGAAAACAAGATAAGCAGTAAGAAGAGCAAAGAAGATCAATCCTCCCAAGTTGCCAAGATTGATGCCGGCTCCTGTCTGAAGATTGATTACATCTGCTAACGTTCCATTCGCAAATGGAATAATTGCAAAGACAGCCAAAAGGATTCCGATTAAGCCTTCTCCGGCAATTAAACCGGATGTAAACAAGATACCTGTAGTAGTTGCCTCTGTTTTTTCTTCTTCTGACTTATGTTTTTTCTTATCTACATAAAGACGAACAAGCCCTCCGACCATGATACCTGATGTTAGATGGAATGGAAGGTATAAACCTACTGCAAAAGGAAGTACTGGAATTCTTAAGATTTCAGCTAATACTGCAATAGCAACTCCTGCAAGAACGAGAAGCCATGGAAGGTTTCCGTTCATAACTCCTTCTACTACAAGCTTCATTAAGATTGCTTGAGGTGCTGGAAGTTCTGGAGAACCATATCCCCAAGACTCGTTTAACAGCCATAATACGAATCCGATAACGATTGCAGAAGCGAATACTCCGATAAGCTCCCCGATTTGCTGGCGGTAAGGTGTAGCACCTACAATATAACCTGTTTTTAAATCCTGAGAAGTATCTCCGGCGATAGCAGCGATAATACAGATAATAGATCCGATACCGATAGCCGCCATCATCCCTTCACGTCCTACTTGTCCGCTCCACTTAAGAAGGATTGTAGAGAACAGAAGTGTTGCAATAGCCATACCGGAAACAGGGTTGTTGGAACTTCCGATCAAACCAACCATTCTAGAAGAAACTGTCGCAAAGAAGAAACCGAATAGTACAATTAATGCTGCACTTAAAAGGCTTACAGGTACTTGAGGAATCAGCCAAATAAGAATAATCATTGCTACAACTCCGATTCCTACAAAAGGAAGAGGAAGATCTTTGTCTGTACGAAGAGTATTTGCTGTTCCTGAACCGCTTCCGTAAGCTTTTATGGCATCGCGGAAACTGCTGAAAATCATAGGAAGAGATTTGATAAGGGAAATAATACCTCCTGCAGCTACGGCTCCAGCGCCGATATAACGGATATAGCTTCCCCAAATGCCCCAGCTGTCCATAGATGAAATAGGATCCGTTCCAGGGAATAATACAGCATCGCCTCCGAAGAACGCGATTAAAGGCATAAGAACGAACCATCCTAAAATACCGCCAGTGAACATATAAGAAGATATTCTAGGTCCGGTAATATAACCTACTCCAAGAAGTGCTGGAAGTACGTCCATACCTACACCTGTTCCTCTCATTGTATTGTTGGAGATTTCATAGTGAACTTCACTAGGGAACAGTTTTAAACCATCTGCTATAAATTTATAGACGGCAGCGATTCCAAGTCCTTTGAAGACAGTAGAAGCTTTTGCTCCTCCAGATTCGCCGGCTAAAAGGACTTCAGCACAGGCTGTTCCTTCAGGATAAGGAAGCACACCGTGTTCTTGAACGATAAGTGCGTTTCGTAGAGGAATCATAAATAATATTCCTAGAACCCCGCCGATAATAGAGATGATAAAAATAGATAGAATGGAAGGTGTTCCCATGTCCCATTCATTGAACCAAATAAATAATGCAGGTAATGTAAAAATAGCACCTGCAGCTAAAGATTCACCTGCGGAACCGATTGTTTGAGCCATGTTGTTTTCAAGTACAGAGTTTCGTTTTAAGATAAAACGGATCACTCCCATAGAGATTACAGCTGCTGGGATAGAGGCAGAGATAGTAAGTCCAACTCTAAGACCCAGATAAGCATTGGCAGCTCCGAAAACAATCGCCAAAATAGCACCCATAATGATAGATGTTGCATTTAACTCATTGGGGTTTTGATCGGCAGGTATAAAAGGTTTGAAACCTTCATTGTTTTTCATAATTGCTCCTTTCAAAAAAGGATACAAAATATCGATAATTTCAGATTTAGTATAGCATAAGAAAGGCATTTTTACCAAAGAATGATGGTTATAAGTGCATATTTTTCTGTTTGAAAAAATGGTACTTAAGGGAAGTAAAAAAGGGATGGCTGTAATCTCCTGTTTTTAAGTGATAAAGGGATTCAAAGACAATTTTGATTGAAATTTCAGAAATTGGTATTATATTGCATTTTTTTAATGGTTCAAGCATTAAAAGAGACCCTCGTTGTGAGGATCTCTCAAGGTATTATAATTTTAATTTCTTACTGTTTAATAAGCTCTAATGGAGAAGCTATATTTTCTTCGATTTCTTTGCCGCCGAAATAATCGATGGCTGCCTGCATAGCAATTTTACCCATTTCTAAAGGTTTTTGGGCAACAGTTGCATCTAATGTACCGCCTTCGACAGCTTTCAAAGCATCTTCTGTACCATCAAATCCCACAACGACGATGTCTTTTCCGCTGGCCTTGATCGCTTCCACAGCACCTAACGCCATCTCGTCGTTTTGTGCAAAAACACCTTGAACGGAAGGGTTCGCTTGTAAAAGATTTTCCATTACAGTCATACCTTCTGCTCTGTCAAAGTTCGCTGTTTGAGAGCCTAAAAGCTCGATTTTTCCTTCTGTAGCTTGTGCAAATCCCTCTCCTCGTTCTCGAGTAGTAGAAGCGCCGGGGATTCCTTCTAGTTGTAAAATCTTAGGATTTTCCCCTAGTTTCTCCAGCATAAATTCTCCGGCCATTTTTCCCCCTTCCACGTTGTTGGAAGCTACAAGAGAAACAAGTTTTCCTTCGTCTGCTCCCCGGTCTACTGCAATTACAGGGATATTAGCAGCGTTGATGGATTGGATAGATGTTGAGATCGCTTGAGAATCTACAGGGTTTACAATAATCATATCCACATTTTGCTGAAGCAGATCGTCGATTTGATTGCTTTGTGTAGACGAATCGTTTTGAGCATCGTAGATGATGATTTCTGTTTTGTTTGCATCGGCGATCTCTTGAAGTCCATCTCTTACAGATACGAAGAAAGGATTGTTTAAAGTAGAGATCGATACACCGATTTTAAGCTGGTCTGCAGCCTTTTGATTTTCAGCTTTTTGAGCTACCTCCGCATTTTGGCCTTCGATAGAACAGCCTGTGATCACAATTGTGAAGGCGAGTAATAGAGATAATAATATTTTTTTCATGAGTTCCTCCTATTTGTTTCGTTGTCGGTCGATCAAGACAGCAAGTAGAATTACAATACCTTTTACAATCTGCTGATAGAAACTGGAAATTCCCAGCAGATTCAAACCATTATTGAGTACTCCTAGAATAACTGCACCGATTAAAGTGCCTACAACGGTTCCTTTTCCACCGCTCATACTCGTTCCACCAAGAACAACTGCGGCGATAGCATCCATCTCATAAGCCTGTCCTGCGGTAGGCTGCGCAGAATTTAATCTAGATGCAAGAACAAGACCTGCTACAGAAGCAAGAACGCCAGAGATAATATAGATCTTCGTTTTCACTTTGTCTGTATCGATGCCGGCGATAAAGCTTGCCTTTTCGTTTCCTCCGACAGCATATGTTTTTTTGCCGAAGGTTGTTTTTCTAAGGATGACAAAACTAATACCAAAAAGAATCAGGAATAATATAATTTGGAAAGGGATCCCGAAGAAGTTTCCTCTGCCAAGAAAAGCGAATAAAAAGTCGCCGCTTTGTCCCTGGATCGGGTTTCCGTTTGTATAAACCAAAGTTAAACCTCGGTAGACGGTCATAGTAGCCAAGGTTACGATAAAAGGAGCCAGTTTTCCTTTTGTAATCAAAAGACCGTTTACTAGACCCATAACAGCCCCTAGAACCAAAGCGATAACGATCGCAAAAAAGGTGTTCATTCCTCCTGCCACAAATCCTGCGAACAGTGCAGAAGTAAGGGCTAATATACTGCCGACAGACAAGTCGATACCGCCGGTTAAAATAACAAAAGTCATTCCCAAGGCGATAAATCCGTTGATAGTAATTTGTCTAAATAAGTTGATCAGATTTGATGGATAGATAAAACTTGGGTTCAAAGCCGTTACAATAATCATTAATACGATTAAAGCTAAAAGAGTGCCCAGGTTTGAATTTTTAAGTTTATCTTTTATCATTTTGTCCCTCCTGTTGCTAGATGCATGATTTTTTCTTGTGTAAATTCCCCTCGTTCGTATTCTCCTTGAAGCTTTCCTTCATAGATCACGCAGATACGGTCCGATAAACTTAAAAGTTCTGAAAGATCGCTGGATACGAGAATCACGGCTACATTTCTTTTTGTCATTTCATTGATTAGAAGATAGATTTCTCTTTTAGCGCCTACATCGACGCCCTTTGTCGGTTCGTCAAGAATGAGAATCTCCGGATCGTTTCCGAACCACTTCGCCATAACGATTTTCTGCTGATTTCCTCCAGACAAGTCTTGTACAAATTCTTTGATACCAGTGGATCGGACTTTTAAGTTATCAAAAAGTGTTTGAGCAAAATTCTTTTCTTTTTCTTTGTCCACAAAGAATCCTTTGGAAATCTTTTTTAAGTTGGCGATGGAGATATTATCTTCGATGCTTTCGTCTAGGATCAGGCCTTCTTCCTGACGGTTTTCCGTCACAAAAGCAATTTTTTCAGCGATCGCTTTCTGGGGACTTGAGATATCCTTTTCTTTGCCGCCGATAAAAACTTTTCCAGAGGATTTCGGATCAATCCCAAAAATACTCCTCATAATCTCTGTACGTCCAGAGCCCATCAATCCTCCGATACCAAGGATCTCGCCGGCTCTTACGGAAAAGGAGATATCTTCGAAGTGTTCGGAGCTTAAGTTTTCAACACGAAGCTTCTCTTCTCCGATAACACGATGCATTTCAGGGTAAAAGTCGCCGACTTCTCGGCCGACCATCATTTTTACGATTTCTTCCACATTCGTACTGTTCGTATCCACTGCGGCTACAGAGATGCCGTCCCGCATAACGGTAATACGAGAAGTGAGGGCGAAGATCTCTTCCATTCTGTGGGAAATATAGATAATAGAGACCTTGTCTTCTTTTAATTTCGCCATAAGTTTAAAAAGCTTGTCGATTTCGTTATTCGTCAAGGCGGAAGTAGGTTCATCCATAATTAGGATTTCCAAGTTTTCCATGTTTGCCTTGGCGATTTCCAGCATCTGTCTTTGTCCTGCGGAGAGGTCGCCCACTCTTTGGGAAGGGCTGAGATTGATTTCTAAACGCTTAAAAAGAGCTTCCGCTTCTTCTTTCATCTGATTTTCATCGATGATCACGCCCTTTTTTAATTCTCTTCCCATATAGAGGTTTTCTAAAACCGTCATATCCGGCCAGTCTACAAGTTCTTGGTGGATAAATCCGATTCCCTTTTCCAGAGCTTCTGTAGACTTTTTGAAATGGACTTCCTCTCCATCCAATAGGATTTTCCCGCCGTCTTTTTCGAGAATACCGGTTAAAATATTCATCAATGTAGATTTCCCAGCACCGTTTTCTCCAACGAGAGCATGGATTTCTCCTGTTTTCACTTCGAAATCAACACCCTTTAAGACGTGGTTTTTGCCAAAGGATTTTTCGATTCCCTGCATAAATAGATTCATAAAATCACCTTAAAATATGTTCTTGCTTTGTAAAATAATATTCGAATAAGGAGTTGCTTCTCCTGTACGAATAATATATTTTACATCTGCCAACGACTTCTTAAAGTCTTCATGGGAGACGAATTCTTCTTCTGCTCCCGGAAGAAGGATTCTGATCTTTTCCAGCTGTTCTGGATTTTCTTTTATAATTTCAGAAGCGGCAGTATATTTCTCCACACTAAAATCCTTTAGAACTTCTTCCAATACATCCGAGAAAGAGGGTTCTCCTAATCGAAGGCTGATGTCGATTTTTTTAGCGTCTTCTATAGGCAGACCGCAGTCGCCGATGGCGATTTTATCTGTATGGCCAAGTTCGGACAAAGCTTTTGAAATCGCCGAGTTTAATATGCCGTTTAATTTCATTGTTTCCTCCTAAAGTCTTCTACATCGGATAGATGAGGGATAGACTCTGCTGCACCGAAAGTCTGAACAGACAAGGCGCTTGCAGCCGTTCCATATTCCATTGCCGTTTTTACATCTTTTTCTTCTAAATACTTGCTGATAAAATATCCTGTAAAAGTATCTCCAGCCCCTGTAGTATCTACCGTTTTAACGGCATAAGCTTCTTTTTCAAAACAGTTTTCTGAATCGAAATAGATAGAACCTTTTTTTCCTTTTGTCATGAGGAATCTGGACTCAGGAAACATTGTCAGCAGTTTTTTTTGAATTCCTGCAAGATCCTTGGAATTTGTAATATCTTTTGCCTCTGTTTCGTTCAAGATAAAGAAATCAATTTTAGAAAGATCCATTTCCAGCAAAGAATCTGTAATGGGGGAGGGGTTTAAGAAAATAAAGAGATCATTTTCTTTTGCTTTTTCGATAACATAATCTAAATGGTTGATTTCGTTTTGAAGAACAAGAGCTTCTCCTCTAAATTTCTCCAAAACGTCGTCGATGGATTTTTTGTCAAATTCGAAATTTGCTCCATGAAATAAGATGATGGAGTTTTCTCCGGTTTCATCGACTTGGATAATAGCATTGCCGCTTCTTTCAGAAACAGCAGCAATATAATCGGTATTGACATTGTTTTTGTTAAGAAATTCTTTTAAAAATCTGCCGTCTTCGCCGATAAAGCCCATATGATAAACCTCATTAGAAACTCGGGCAAGGGCAGTGGATTGATTGAGTCCCTTTCCGCCGACTAGTGTTTTAAGGCCTGTGGATTCGATAGTCTCTCCCGGTCGTACAATATGATGGACACTATAAGTAAGATCGATATTAAGAGATCCCATATTCAGTATTTTCATAAGGTCCTCCTTCTACAGTTTTCCCGATACATAAGTCGGGAGTGATTAGATGTCTTTTCTTTTTAATTTCCCGGTTTTCGATATGTTCGATTAAAATATCGACACCCAGCTTTGCTATTTTTTCCAGATGCTGATCGATAGTAGTGAGTTTCGGCTCGATAATGGTATTGATGGTGAGGTTATCGTAGCCGATTACCGACAAATCCTCCGGTATCTTTCGTCCTTTTTCTTGTGCCCGGTTTATAAAGCCGAAGGCGGAGAGATCGTTGAAGCAGAATACAGCAGTAATATCTTTGTCTTCAAGATAATCATAAGCCTCCCTGCCGCCTTCATAGTTATAATTTCCGTGGACAAGACAGTCTGAATCAAAGTGGACATCTCTTTCCATCATTGCGCCTAAAGCGCCGGCGATTCTTCTAGAGGAGTTTGCTGTATCCTTTGGGCCGGCTACGATTCCGATCTTTCGATGGCCCCGGTCTAAAAGATAGCTCATGGCAAGATAGCCTCCCTTTTCATTATCACCTGTGACCATAAGACATTTGTCCTTGCTGTAATCGATTTCATCTAAAAGAACTATTTTATATTTTCGATGAAGCTCTTCCTTAAAGTCTCGAACGGAACGATCTACAATAAGACAGCCCGCCATGAAATTAGCATCCATAATGGAGGAGAATTTTTCTATTGTAATCTTTTTACCCAAAGTCTGATAGATAAACAGAGTATAGTCCCTCTTTTCAAATTCTTTTGCAATATATTCGCAGAGGTTGGCAAAAAAAGGATTGGACAGATTCGGCACCATCAGCATAATCAGATTTGATTTCTGGGTTACGAGGCTTTTAGCCAGATTATTCGGTACATAGCCCAGTTCCTCGGCAGCCTTTCGGACCTTTTCTTTTGTTTCTTCTTTGATTTTATAATGAGTGTTGTTTAAAACCATGGAAACGGTGGTGATGGAAACACCGGCGGCTTTCGCAACGTGTTTTATTGTGATAGGCATAATCTTCTCCGTTAAAACGTTTTAATTAATTTAATTATAATGGCAGCTATAAAAGATGTCAAATCCTTTTTAGAGAAAAAGGACAAAGAATTATCAAATTGTACCAAGAAAAAGCACATCCTGTAAAAGGGTGTGCTTTTAGCAGCAGTGCTCAGTTTAATCGATATTCAATAGAATTTTCATAAAGAGTATTTAAGACAATCCTTGAAACTGCTTTCTTCTTCTATAAGCAAGAGAAAGGAGGAAGAAGGCCAACGCCATCAAGATCTGTATGGAAAAGGGCTTTACAAACAAATTCCAATCGATAGTGCCTGTCGTTTTTGCCAGTTCTTCCAACAATTCCACATGCCACAGAGTCGGGGTGAAATAGGCAAGATTTTTCATAGGTTCCCAGATCAGGTCCTTCGGGATAAAGACTCCGCTGGAAAAACCGATAAACAGAGCAAAGATGGTGCTGGCAAAACTGATAAATTCTTTATTTGGGGCAATCGTTCCAAAGAAGATCGCAATGGACGCCACGGATATCATATGAACGAAACTTGATAGGATAAAGAGTCTTGCGGTAAGGGTGCTGATAAAGGCTTCCCGGAAGAATAAAAATCCTATCACTAAGGAAATCAGCCAGATGAAAAAGACTACCAGAAGGCTTGAGAAGTACATACCTGCACTTCTTTTTATCTGAGGATAGCCGCTGGAAATTTCTCTCGCCTGAATGTTTTTGTCATCCATAGTAACCATGGTAAGTCCAACAAGGGCAATGGATGTGACATAGAGATAATAGCATAGGGTTCGGAAGAAGAGGGTCATCAAAAGAGTCTGGCGATTGTTTTCTGTACCATGGTAGAGAAGGGTGATGCGATCTGTAAAAGCCTGCTCTATCTTTTGAAGTATATTTTCTTCTTCCCCAGAGGAAATATTTCCTCCTTCTGCCATAGCGTTGATCTTATACAGGGAAACAAACTGGTTGATCTGAGTTTCCAAAATGCCGGAAGAGCTTTCATCCAGAGCCTTTAAAACTTCGATGGGGTTTTCCTGTTCCTGTCCTTGGCGGAGAGATTCTCCAAATCCTTTGGGGATTCTCATAACAAACAAAACTTCTTCGAAAAAGATAGCATCGGAGAGGATATCTTTTTCATCTTTAAGAGGAACGGTCCGAGTAGAGGATTCCAGAGATTTTACTAAGGAAGCGGAAAGAGGATCGTTGGAATCTTCATTAAATACTGCAATAGGAACTTTATCAAGCTGTACTGTTTCCGACTGCTCTTGTCCCAGGCTCATTAGAAGGAAGAAAAAAATAAGGATGAAAATAGCAAACTGAAGGAAAAACTCCGACAAATGCTTTTTTAAAACGTTGAAATACAATTTAAATGTTTTCATATTGTTTCCTCCTAAGGTTAAAGATGGTGATCCCTAGAAAAACTGCAGCAAGCAGTGCCAGTTCTCCCAAGTTTCTAAGATAACGACTGTACCCTTCGTAATAGTATAAGGAATAGATGCCGTCGGTGATTTTTATAATCGGATTTACCCTTTGCAAAAAGGGGACGTATTTATTAGCGTAGGTTAAAACTACAGGACTCATCATTCCAGAAAGGGATGCAAATAAAAGAGGCAATCCTATAGCAAGTGCAGATAATATTTTTTCGGATTTTCGAAATGTTGTGGCGATTCCTGATCCGATAAAAAAACCGGCTGCACATCCTGCCTCTATTAGGAGAATGATCGCAAGAGTCTGATCTCCAAAATCAATTCCTAGAATCTTTAAATATAAAAATAATAAGAGGCTTGCTATCATTTGAAGAAGAAGTCTTGGCAGCGCACCGGCGATAAATCGTATAAATTTTGGAACAGGCGAGATGCCTTGGCGCAAAGCGATATGGGAAAGGTCTGCCTCCAACTCGCTAGACACATAAAAGATAGAGGATGTCATCGCTAAAAGGGCGCTATAGCCTAGCAATGAAAAGAAAAGAATAATATAAGGCGAAGACAGTTTATTCGGTGTAACGTCTTTTATGGCCGGGGATTGTCTCTGATTTAAAAGACGGATGCTTTCTTCGAGAAAGTTTGGGTCAAGATCTCCTTCTTGAGATTTCTCCTCCATAATAGTACGAATGGATTTGAAATTCTGCTGATGCTGATTAAGAACGGATTCGATAATACCTGCCTTGAATCCCGGATCTTCAGAAGGGGCCAGAATAAATTTTATAGGGTCTCCATTTTCTATAGTTCCAAAAACCTTTCCTTGTTCCATCAATCGTTCTGCTTCTTCTTTATTCGTTTGTTTATAATAGAAAAGAGGGTCTGTTCCTTCTTCTACAGGTTCTAGTACTTTTTCGCCTTCTTCGCCTTTTACTCCGACAGACTCCATAAAAGACTGGAAAGAACCGTAATCCGAGCTTGCAGTGTTGTCGATAACAGCTACAGGGATCGGATCCAATGTAAAGATTTCGTTGGTAATAAGATTTCTAAAGGCGAAAAAGAACAAGGTTCCCATAACGAAAGGAAACACAATAGTCCAGAAGAGTCCCTGCCGGTTACGCAAGGTAATTTTTGTTTGAGTTAAAAATAAATCTTTAAACACGATCCCTCAACTCCTTTCCTGTGATTTCTAAGAAAACATCATTTAGAGAGGGTTGTTTTAAGGAGATTTTGTGGATAGATACGTTTTCTTTTTCAAACAAGTCCAGAACTTCAGTTAGAGTGTTCAGTCCTTTCTTCATTCGAAGTGTAAGCTGGCCTTCCTTATAATCGTAATGGCTGAGGTTTTTAAGTTCTTTTATTTTTTCGATCATAGCTTCATCGATTTCATAAGAAGTAATAGAGACGACATCTCCGTGCTGGGAAAGTTCTTTGATTTCTGGAGAACTTCCCGTAACAAGTATTTTTCCTTTATCCATAATAGAAAGACGATCGCAAAGAGCTTCTACCTCTTCCATATAATGGGTAGTATAGAGAATTGTACTTCCCTGATCCCTAAGCTCTTTGATTCCTTCGAGAATTTTGTTTCGGCTTTGAGGATCGACTGCTACCGTGGGTTCATCGAGAATGATCAGTTTCGGTTTATGGGCGATGCCGCAGGCCAGATTTAATCTTCGAAGAAGACCTCCGGATAGTTTAGACGGTCGGAATTTCTCGAAATCTTTCAGCTGTACAAAGTCTATCGCCCAGTCTACGGCCTCTCTTCGTTTCTTTTTGTCGTTAATGTAGAGACTGCAGAAATAGTCTATATTTTCCCTTACAGTCAGCTCTTCGTATACTGCAGGATTCTGCATCACAAGACCGATTTCTGCTTTTATATCGTAAGCATCCGGCTTCATCTCTTTTCCAAAGACAAAAACGTCGCCTTGTTCGTATTTTAAAAGGGACAATAGACAGTTGATCACCGTTGTCTTTCCAGAGCCGTTGGGGCCGAGAAGCCCATAGATTTCTTTTTCTTTTATTTCCAAGTTTAAATGATCTACTGCTGTCAGATCACCATACCTTTTTACTAAATCTTTAATTTCAACGATCATTGTAATCCCTCCTTTGATTATCTATATTATAATGGAGGAAAGGAAACATTATAAGTGCAATGCGTCATAAGATGAAGTGACATTTGTCACATCTAAAAAGAGAGAAGAGAGGAGGAAGGATGGAAATTTTAATAGATTCGATTATTATGGCTGGACTCGGGTTTATAGGAAATTATTCTTTATATCCGGGAAAGATCCCTGTAGCAGAACTCTTTATTCTTCTAATTTTTATGGCGATGAATTTTATTTTAATAGAGAAAAAGGGCAGGGATAGAAGAAATGAAATTATGTATTATGTAAAAAAAGTATTTATTCTGATTGTACTCCTAATCAGTATATTTCTTCCCCAGCTTCTTCTTTTTGCACCGGTTTTGATTCTTCAAAATACATGGAAGAAAGAAGAAATGCCGATTCTTTTTGCAGCCGTTTTGATTACAAGCAGAACCCCCCTACAGTTCTTGATAGCAGCGGTGTTATCGATTCTAGGGATAAGACTTTCCTATAGAAGGTGCCGTTATGAAAAACTGAAAGAAGAATATTTTAAGCAAAAAGGGGAGGCGGATTATCTATATCAAAATTTAAGAATCGAAAACCAAAAACTCGTCGAAAATCAAGATATTGAAATTGTAAATTCTGCCCTGAAGGAAAGAAATCGTATTTCAAAGGAAATTCACGATAATGTGGGTCATCTTCTTTCCAGTGCCCTTCTCCAGCTGGGAGCCTTGGAATTTTTAATATCGGAGGACTTAAAAGATCCCTTTTTAAAACTGCAAGCCACGATAAAGGAAGCTATGGAAAAGACCCGCAAAAGTGTTCACGGTCTTTATGACAAATCTTTGAATATGGAAATATTATTGAAAGAGCTGAAGGAAGGCTTTACCTTTTGTTCTTTGGAGTATACTGTAGAAATCGAGAAAGAGCCGGAAGCTTCTCTCTATTACACTATATCCAGTATCGTAAAGGAAGCTTTGTCCAATGTATCAAAGCATTCCGATGCAGATCGTGTGAATATTCAGCTGATGGAAGTGCGGGGAGACTATCATCTTCTTATAAAAGACAACGGTAGTGTTAAAAAGCAAGAAGAGGGCAGAGGCCTAGGGCTGATGAGTATGAGAGAACGGGTAGAAGATCTCGGAGGAAACTTTTATCTTAACAAAGAGAATGGATACCGTATTTTTATAACCCTGCCGGCAAAGGAGAGAGAAGTATGAGAATAATTATTATAGACGACGATCCATTAGTCTGCCAATCTTTAAAGACCATTATAGAAGCAGGTTCTAAACAAGGAAGCGGCGAGGAAATAGAAGTAATAACCATGGGTGAAAATGGAGAAGAAGCCGTTGCTTTTTACGAAAAGGAAAGACCGGACATTATTCTCTTAGATATCCGGATGGATAAAATGGACGGCTTAGAAGCGGGGAAAGTTATTTTAGAAAAAGATCCGGAAGCGAAAATTCTTTACTTGACAACTTTTTTAGACGGGGATTATATCGTAGAAGCCTTGAGAATCGGAGCGAAAGGCTATCTTATGAAGTCCGGATATGAAAGTATAGTAACCGCCCTCTATGCGATACAGGAAGGACAGAGGGTCTTTGGCGATGAGATAATAGAAAAGATTCCTGGAATGATAAAACAAGAAAAAACAAAAACAATCCCGGAACTTACCAAAAGAGAAATGGACTTGGTTGAAAGAGTCGCAGAAGGGATGAATAATAAAGAAATCGCAGAAGAGCTTTTTTTAAGCGAAGGAACTGTGCGGAACTATCTTTCTGTTATCTTGGAGAAATTACAATTAAGAGACCGGACGCAGCTTGCGATTTTTTATTATAAAAACCAGTAATAGAATGATAAAGGTATAATATAAATAACAGAACAATTTCAGAATAATTTAGTATATAATTATAGCAGCTGAATATAGGGTAGATATAAAATGAGGTGAATCGATGGATAATATAGATAATATTAAGGAGAGCCGAAAGGTTCGAGTAAAAAGAGCTTTATTTTTTATAGGAGGAACGATATCCCTTGTACTGGGGATGATCGGCTTATTTCTGCCTCTTTTGCCGACAACGCCCTTTATACTGTTATCGGCGGCATGCTTTTTAAGAAGCTCTAGAAAAATGTATGACTACGTAACCCATCATAAGATTTTCGGACGATATATCCGCAACTATGAAAAGGGAGTTATGGAGAAAAAGGATAAATACAGAACGTTGGCGATTCTATGGATCGGAATTATTTTTTCTGCTTTTGTAATCGACAAAATAATGGTAAAAGTAATTTTACTCGCTATTGCCGTAGGTGTAACGATCCATTTAAATAGTTTAAAGGCAGTTTAAAAGAAAGAGTGAAGAGTAAGAGAGTAAAAGAGTGAAAGAGTGAAAGAGTGGAGAGAGGGTGGAAAAATGAAAAATTCATTCATTTTTCTACATTCTATTAAAGATAGATTTATAAGTGTTGAACTTCACTAAAGTTGAAAAGTATTTTAAGAGTAAAAATAAAAATTCACAAATAAAAGGAAGAGCCTCTGCTCTTCCTTTTATTTGTCCTTGTGTTTATTTTTGTTAGCCAGATCTTCCAGCCATTTCTGACGGCTGGCTCCGCCCCAAGCTCCGAAGAATACAACAGCTATGGCGATAATAAGTATAATCCATCCCGTAATAAGCTCCTTTCCTTAAAATAGAAGTAGTAGATGATATATAATATACCCTCAATAAAGGAGTACATTCTTAAAAACTATGAAGCTGCGGTATTAACATCATAGAGGTTTTCGATTTTTCTACTCTTCATAAGTTTTATACTCTTTATAGTACGGACTGTGTTTATGAATAGTCCTATTTTACAAAATAGAATCCTTATATTTGTTTGTAATATATCTTGCGATACTATCTACATCTCCGTAGATGAACTTTTCGTTGATGCCCATCAGGTCTAATTGTTTTAGAATCTTTCGGGGATTATTGACTTTGATTTTCACGTCCGGCCAGATTCTTTGAAGGGCTACCAGTTCAGAATCGTCGTCTCCTCGAAGAGTCAGGTAGTTCTGATAAAGAAAGAGTCCCAGCTGGTTTTTCCCTCTTTCAAAGGAAAAGATAGGCTGATAGGTGAAATTTGGCAGACAGTCGATCCATTTGTGGCGGATACGCCCTTCCCGAATCTCTTTTAAATAATACTGCAGAGAGAAGAGATAGGCTGTAACGGCAGGATCCAGCTTCCCTTGATCCCGCTTAAGCTTCTGGTGGATTTTTTTGTTTGCGGAATCTTTATAAACCAAGAGGCTTTCTGGAATTTCATTTCTGTAATCTCCTTTTTCATAAGCCGGAAACTGTTCTTCGGGAAAAAGGGCTTGATGAAGCTTCTTTAGATGAGTATAGAAAACTTCCGGAAAGCCTTGTTCGTATTGGGACAGACGAAGATAAAGCTCTGCCATAATTTCTTTTTTGCCTACAAGGAGAAGATCCAGCAGATTATCGTATTCGTTTTCTGAAATCAGTTTTGTTACATTCAAAAGATGATTTCGAACAAGATATACATAACCGCTGCTGTCGATGGATTCTTCCTGAGGGAAATAAGGCTTGCAGGCAAAAAACAAGGCGATTAAAGGGGATGTTGTAAAGTCTAAGAGATTCGTAGGGATACCGTGATGCTGGGCGAAGGCTAAAAAATCATGGCGCTGGTCCGGGGTGATTTTATAATAGGTTTCCCGTTTAAACTCGTTTTTCATATGGAGAAAGGGATATTTCCCTCCAGATTCTACAGTTCTTCGAAAGGCAGAGGCGTTGCTGTGGGGATATTTCTGAGGTTCCCCCCGATAGATCGAGTTTTCGTATCTTCCAGAAAGTATAAGATCGATATACTCCGACAAGGATGAAATTTCATGTTCGACGGATTCTGGCATATAGTATTTGTTCTGCATAAAAACACTTCCTTTCCTAGAAAAATAGCAGAGAATTTTTAAATAGATATTTCTTATACGTTAAGTTTAAACAAGTTTAACATAGATTGTAAGCAAAACGTAATATTAGAAGATATACACCGTGTTATAATAAAGGCAGAACAAAACAGGAGCTGTATATGATACAAAAAACACCGTCTATTGACTACAAAAAAATAGAATTTAATAAAGATGAAGAAATGCCTCAAGGCACTTCAGCAAGGGATCTTCAGGAATATGTTGAAACATACAAAAGGCTTCCAGAAAAGACAGAAAAGTATCAAAGAAAAATTTCTATCCTTTCTGACACTCATCTTCTTCCAAAGTTTATGATTCGGGAAAATAACGCTTTTTTTGACAGCTTAAGCCTCGACGGAAAGCTTCTTCTAGAAGGAGAGGATATTCTGGATGCGGCATTAGAAGAGGTGTATCGTTCAAATTCGTCTATTCTTTTTTTGACAGGAGATTTGAGCCGAAATGGAGAGTGGAAAGCCTTAAAACGATTAGAAGAAAAACTTTTAGATTTAAAGCTCGCTTATGAAAAAGTAGGAAGAGATCTGTATATCTTTGCGGTTAACGGGAATCACGACATGAATAATATGGCTGCCAGAGATTTTGAAATGACTCCGGACTCTGTGAAAGTCTGGACGGATGCAGCCTTGACAGAGAGAATCGGTCCCCAGGAATTCAAAGAGATCTTTCTTCGAAAAGAGATGATGGGAACAGACACAATCGAAAAGTATGAAGATTCGGATATTTATAAGAATTATTTAAAGAATGTGAACATTACTTATCCTGACCAAGAATACGCTTCAGGAGTTCTGTCCTATACGGCAAGAGTTCCTTTTGGAAATAATCCGGAAGGAAAGGGCCTTACGGTAATAGGACTTGATACTGCAGCCTACAGCAGCGATGTAACAGCAGAGCATCTGAATACCAATGAAGTAGAAGGCCAGATTGTATGGCCCCTTATCCAATGGGCCTTGGAAAAAATAAAAGAGGGAAAAGAAAGGGAAGATATGGTGGTGATACTGGGCCATCACGGTTTTATTCCTCATTTAGAACATCAGGATATGAAAATCGGAGGTCTTGTAAAAACATGGGATTTTAAGTATCCTCAAAACAACAAAACACCAGCAGAAGCATTTGCAGATGCAGGAGTAGAGTATATTTTCACAGGGCATCTTCATACAAATGATATTGCAAAACTCGATACAAAAGAGGGAAATCGGATCTTTGATATTGAAACAGGCTCCATTGTCGATTACCCTTCAACGATGCGCACAGCGATTGCTACAAACTGCAAAGATGGTATCCGTATAGAACAGCTGGCGGTAGAAACCTCGATTGTGCCGGATGTGATCTATCACAATCAGAAAACTGGAGAAGATATACCGATCCCCGACCTTTCCGATTATAAAAACAAAAGATATTTTACGACAGACCGTTTTGTCCTCTTTTTAGACCTTCAGCTTCGCTCGGGCAATTTTAAAGAAATTCAAAAAAACGGGCTTCGCCAAAGTATATCAAGACTATTGGGCGAGGATTGGGGAGAGTTTATACGAAGAACACTGCCTGCTTGGCTGGGAACATCAAGAAAGCATGGAAGACGGCTTGTGAAACGTTACTTCAGCCTTTTTTACGATGAAGGAGAAGAGAGAATCTATTTTAGCGGACCCTTTGTAAAATACTATATCCATCAGTCGGATTTGGAAGACCTTATTTCCAACGTTCTTTATCAGGTGGATCAGCAGTATCTTCAAGACACTACCTATCTTCGGTCGAAATTTTACGAATTAGGAGAAATTCTGACCTATACAAAAATACCGGAACTGGGGGGAAACGTAGGAGATATCGCATCCTATGCTTATTCCAGAATGGCTGTGGGAAATGAAAATGATTTTTATGATTTGGTAGAAAACGAATGGTTTAAAAAGACATACCCTTATATCGAAAAGGGAAGTATGATGAAGAAATTATATGAATGGGCGACCCCCTATTTCAGCCGATATTTAAGAGAAATCGCCAGAACAATCTATTATCAGCCGGATGTGTCGAAAATTCTTCATAGGGAGGGAGTTTTTAATCTTTATGGAAGATATCTTCTTTCGGCAATCGGCGAAACGCTAAACGATACTTTGAAATCTGTTAATCTGGATCAGATGATTCTGAATTTCTTAAACACTTTAAATATGGACCGCATCAATGAATATATCGTTGAATTGTTAGACAATATGGTCCATGAGGATTATCCTTATCAATGGGGAAATGATTCGAAGTTTATTCACGGGAGGATACTATGATCTATAAGGAACTGGAAACAGAGATTGGAAGTATTTATATCCTTGAAGAGGATGGAAATATAACGGGTTTAACCTACGATAAGCAGGAAACTGCCGGGATAGAAAAGGGTTCCTCTTCTCTTTTAGAAAAAGCAGAAAGACAGCTTACAGAATATTTCGAAGGCAGAAGAAAAAGCTTCGACCTTCCTTTAGAACTGAAAGGGACAGATTTCCAGGTGAAAGTCTGGAAAGCTTTAGAAAAGATTCCCTACGGAGAAACCAAAAGCTATCAGGAGATAGCAGAGGAAATCGGATCCCCGAAAGCCTTTAGAGCTGTTGGCAATGCCAACAATAAAAATCCCGTCTCCATTATCATCCCCTGCCACAGAGTGATTGGAAAAAGCGGAAAGCTTGTAGGATATGGGGGAGGATTAGATAAAAAAGAATATCTGCTCCACATGGAAGAACAATTTAAAAACAATTAGTAAATCCTGCCGGAAAAGGGGCAGGATTTTCTTTATATTATTTTAACCTTAATTTCCGGCCTATTTTCACGGGGAGAAAGTTTTTCTTTTGGATAACCGATGGCGGCAGCGGATAGAATTGTAGAGTTTTCAGGAAGATCTAAAAGAGCTATCAGTTCGTGGTTTTTCTTTAATTTACGAAGGCATCCCCAGATATAAGTACTGCCTAAGCCGAGAGCGGCTGCTTGTAAAAGTATGTTTTCTATAATGCAGGCTGCGTTGGCGTATTCAATATGATCTTCGGAAAGATCGGTTGTGCTTACAATCATAAGAAGAGAAGCGCCATAGAAAGGATCTGCTTTTTCTCCATTTTTACGAGTCAGAAGAACACCTTGGCGAATACGTTCTAAAAGGTTCTGATCTTTTATAACCGTTAAGCCGGTAGTTTTAAAATCGCCCATAGCCAGAGGGGCAAGTTTTGCGGCTTGGATTAAAGTCTCCATATCCTGCTTCGAAATTTCTTTTCCCTGAATATAGACCCTTGTAGTTTTTCGCAAAGCCAATACGTTTTCAAAATCCATTGTCAATCTCCTTTCTTTTTCTTTAAATATAGACCCTTTGTTTAAATATAGCAAAACCCTATTCAAGAATCGGTGTTAAATTACCAGCCGGTTTTGAATAGGGTTTTGTTTTTAACTTACTATTTTTCTTGTCTGATTCGATACAATATCCGCTAGCCATACTAAAAGCAGGTAGGCAATAAGAATCAAGGTGATTTCCGAATAGCGGAAATAGCTCATAGCCAGTTTAAACTGCATCCCAAGACCTCCTGCGCCCACAAAACCCACAACAATAGTCGTTCGGATAATAACTTCCCAACGATAAATAATATAAGTGAGAAATTTAGCAGTTACAGCCGGTGCTATGCCGTAAACCATGATTTGAACACTGTTTGCCCCGCAAGAGGCGAGATTTCGTATAGGATCTTCTTTTAGATCTTCGATCACTTCAGCGCAGAGTTTTCCCAAAATTCCATAATTATGAAGAGCTAAAGCGATAGCTCCAGGGAGAATTCCCGGCTGGAAGATAAAGATAATAATCATAGCCCAGACCAATTCCGGAATCGCTCTTGTGATGATGTAAATCAATCGAAGAAAGAGAAAGAGGGGTCTATCATACCAGTGTTTTTTTAATAGAAGACTTCCATCTGCTACATTCCGAGCACTGGGAAGGACGGTGATAAGCATTGCAATTGTAGCAAATCCAATGGCAAGGATGCTCATCCATAAAGTTTCTCCCATTAGTTCCAGTATATTTAAGACAGCATCTTTCTGTAAAAAGGCCGGTGTTTCTTCGCCGGCACCTACCAATCCCTGAAGGAATCTCCTCAAGAATTCTGCATTTTTTTCTGTAAAGAGACCGAAAAAATCCCCTTCATCTACAACGATAATAAAAAACCAGGAAACGGCAAGCAATATAAAAAATAAAGCATAGGAAAATGTTTTGAAATTGAATTTTATTTTTTTCATTATGCAGTCTCCCTTTTACGAATTCCATTGCTCCACAAGTCGATTAAAAAGACTAAAAGAATCAGAAAGTAGAGGTATGTCCAGACCCTGGAATAACTTAGATCGCTTAAAGCCATTTGAATTTGATAACCCAAACCTCCGAGACCGATAAAACTCATAATAGTAGAAGAGCGGATAGCACATTCAAAACGATACATCCCATAGCTGATCATATCCGCTTTTGCAATAGGGAGATATCCATAGAACAGAACCTGGAGTTTGTTGGCGCCGGCAGATTCCAAAGAAGAAATAGGCTCTTTCGGAACATCCTCCAGCATGTCTGCAAAGACTCTTCCTAAAGTACCTCCATAAGGAATTCCTAAGGCAAAAACTGCAGCATAAGGAGATAACCCGATAGCTGCTACAAAAAGCCATGCCCATACCAGTTCATGGATCGCTCTCATAAAACCTAAAATTCCCCTAAAGAAACTTTTTAAAACTCTGCTCCTTCTTTTTTCTTTAAAAAGAACTCCGGATGCAAGAACGCCTAATGTCATAGCAATTAGAAGAGCCACAGTCATTCCCGTTACAGCATAGGCGACAGTTCGTATCGAGGCAATGACAGCATATTCTAGTGTTTGAGCAGAAAGATCTGGCGTGATCATTCCCTGAAAGATTTGATGAATGGCAACAGAGCCGCCTGGATGAATTAAATTTTCTCCCCAAGGTATCTGAAAAAGGCTCCATAAAAAGACGAGAAAGAGGATAAGATTAAGAAATCCTTTTTTATGAAATATTAAGAATTCATCGAATTTATTCATTTGTTTTAACCTCTTCGAATTCGTCAAGAGTATAGAGATCTTTCAGCAGTTCATCGGTTACTTCTTTTGCAGGCAGATCAAAATGGATCTCTCCCTTTCGCATACCGATAATTCTTTTAAAATAGATTTTTGCATAATCAACAGAATGAAGGACAGTTATTAATGTTTCTCCGCCTTCTTCCGTTAATTTTGTTAGAATGGATAAGATATCATCGGCTCGTGCCGGGTCCAAGGAGGAGATTGGTTCATCAGCCAGAACAACTTCTGGGTGTTGGACTAATAATCTTGCAATGGCAACTCTCTGCTGTTCTCCTCCGGAAAGGTTCGACGTTTTTTCATAAATCTTATCCGCAAGACCTACTCGTTCAAGAGCTTTTTCAGCATAGTCCTTTTCAGGAAAAACTAAAGAAATCAAAGACTTCAAGACTCCCCATTCATTGAGTCTGCCGGCAAGTACATTTTGTATCGCCGGCAATTGTCTGACCAAGTCAAACTGTTGACGCATAATACCTACTTTTTTTGCGAATTCTTTTCGAGACTTGAATTCTTTAAGCGGTGTCCCTGTTAATAAGACTTCGCCGCTGTCTGGCTCTATAACATTTGCAAGAATATTCAGCAGCGTAGTTTTACCGGCTCCGCTTGGTCCGATAAGGGCAACACTTTCTCCTTCGTATATTTTTAATGAAAGAGAAGACAGCACCCTTTTATTCCCGTAATCCTTACATATATTGTTTATTTCGTAAATGGCAGATAAGGATTTATCCATAATTTAATTAACCATTCCTAAGCTTCTTGCTACTTCTTCAATATTTTTATAATTGTCGTTATTCGTTTCTATAAATTTATCTGTTTGGAAGAAATTAAGAACAGCTTTCTCTTCTTCGCTGCCTTCAGGACTCATAGCGAAAAGAGCTTCTTTCAGCTTTTCTTTTGTACCTTCGCCGTAAATAGTATCTAAAAATTTATCTTTGTTTACAGTCCAGTTATAATCATAGTAGTCAGGTGTTGTATAGAACACTTCTACTTTGTCTAAATCTACATTTCCTTCTGCAACGGTCTTTTCCCATACAGAAATGTTTAAAGCCCCGGTTTCAAAAGCACCGGTTTCAACTAGTTTAATAGTAGTATCGTGATTGCCGGAATAATTCGGCTGGCCATTTAAATCTTTTTCAGGATCGATCCCAGCTTGTGTCATAAAATATCTTGGCATCAAAGAACCAGAGGTAGAACTTTCACTTCCGAAAGTAAAAGTATGTCCTTTTACATCTTCAATCCCTTCAAGACCCAAACCTTTTTGCTGAATAAATACAGACTTGAATTCTGCATCGCTGGGTCTTTGGGCTATCGCTTCTGCCCCTTCCACAGCAGAACGGGCTTGCACACCGGTTAAACCGCCAAACCATACCATCTGCATTTCGCCTCGTTCAAAAGCGGTAACTAAGGATGCATAGTCGTTTGAGGGGATGAATTTAACATTATGGCCAATTTTCTCGCTTAAGTATTTAGCCATCTGATCCATATTCGGGTTTAATTCCGAAGCATCCTGATCGGGAATCGCTCCGATATTAAAAGTCTGTGCAGATGTTGTAGTTGTTCCTTCTTCATTTTCTGCCCCTTTTTCATTGGAACTGCAGGCTCCTAAAACAAAGATCATCATCAAAGATAGTGCTAAGGTCAATATTTTTCTCATAGTATTCTCTCCTTTATGTTTTGTCCTATTAAATATATTGGAGATAAGTGGTGATGTCAATGTATAGAAAAATGCAACTTGCCATTGTTTTTTTAGCTGTGCTAGAATCAGTTTAAACATAAATAATTTTATGAATATTAGATAATCGAGGTGTTGTAATGAACGATTTTATAGAGCTTATGGAGCAGAGAAGAATTAGTTATCTTATATTAAGAGATTTATTTGCGAATAAGCCTACAAAAGAATATCTATCTGCTTTATTTGAACATTCTATCCTTGAATTATTACCTGAAGAGTCAAATCAAATACTTAAGATAGAAAAAGAAAAGTTGATAAGTATGCAAAGGTTGATTATCTCAGGCGAAAAAATAATAGAAGATAGTCCAGAGCTCCAATACTATTATCTCTTTGAAAACCCAGTACATTTAATTGCTCCATTATGGGAATCTAGTTATTTTCATCCGGAAGGATTGACATTTCAGGAACAGACGTTTGAAGTTCGTAAAAAGTATTTAAAATATCAATTTATAGCTAATGGATTTCCACAAGAACCTGATGATCATTTAGCTACTGAGTTAGATTTTATGGTGAAGTTGATTGGACTTTCTATTGACGAAAAGAAGAATAAAAATGAGATTATAGAAGATCAAATAGTTTTTTTAAAAGAGCATCTTTTGAATTGGGGGGGGCTTTTAGCTGAGAGGATTCATAGTTATAAAGAAGGCATTTGGTTTCACTCTGTAATTAATTATTTTATGAGATTTTTATTAGATGATTTTAATTATTTATCTAATATTAAAAGAAATGATACAACAAAGAAGAGGGGCTGTTTCAGTGAAGGTTAAACGACGTACATTTTTAGAGATAAGCGGGATTTTAGCAACTATAGGATTTTCTGGATGGGAATATATCTTAGGAAAAGTGGATAAAGCTCATGCAGCAGAATTAGCTGCAGAGAATGATAATTGGATACCTGCACCTTGTTGGGATAATTGTGGAGGTAGATGCTTCATCCAAGCGAATATACAAAACGGACAAGTAGTAAGAATTAAAACAGATGATACGCATCTTGATTCATATGACAATCCACAACAAAGAGCTTGCGTCAGAGGTTGGTCACAGCATATGAGAATATTTGGTCCAGATAGACTAAAATACCCAATGAAAAGATCCTCTTGGTCTCCTGAAAATCCTAATGGACATATGAGGGGCAAGGATACGTGGGAACGAATCACATGGGATGAGGCATTAAATTATGTAGCGGATGAAATGAAAAGGATAAAAAAAGAATATAGTAATGAAGCCTTTTACTTAATGGAAGGCGGAGATAGCGAAAAAACTAATTTACGCCGTTTATTTGCAGCATATGGAGGCTATACAGGAAAGTATGGAAGCCGTTCTAGAGGTTGTTGGCAAAAGGCTATGAAACCGATATTGGGAGTAAATCAAAAATCTCATATTCAAAATGATAGAATGGATCTGCTTAATGCTAAGCTTATTATTTTGTGGGGGAATAATCCTGCAGTTACGCAGACAGGTACTTCAGTACAAAATCTCATTAGAGCTAAAGAAAAAGGGATTCGATTTATTGTAGTTGATCCGATATATACGGAAACAGCAGCTATGCTTGCAGATCAGTATATACCAATCCGTCCAGCAACAGATACAACTATGCTATTAGCAATGGCATATGTGATGATTAAAGAAGATAGTAAGAATACTCCGATGATTGATTGGGATTTTCTTAATCGATGTACTGTTGGTTTTGATGCTGAACATATGCATGAAGGAGCTGATCCTAAAGAGAATTTTAAAGACTATGTATTAGGAACGTATGACGGTATTGCAAAGACTCCAGACTGGGCATCTGAGATATGTGGAACACCCGCAAAACTTATATATGAATTGGCAATTGAAGTTGGAAGAACAAAACCAACTACGATTTTATTTGGTTGGAATTCAGCACGTGTAGAAAAAGCACAACATATATGTTTGGCACAAGTTACTCTAGGGGCTATGACGGGAAATCATGGTATAGCGGGTGGAGCATTTACAGTTAGCAATCAAGAACCTTCTACTAATGGAGGACCAAATTTAGTAAAAGCAGGCAAGAAAGGTTATGAAGATATTGAAAATCCTGTTAAAACAATGCTTTGTACTAATGAACATTGGGAAGCAATTCTCTCGGGCCAATATACTGCAGGGCCCGATAAAAAAGAAGATATTGATATACATATGATCTATTCTTGTTTCTCAGGATGTCTGACTCAAACTAATAATATCAATAAAGGTATTGAGGCATATCGAAAAGTAGATACAGTAGTTTCGCATCAAATGTATATGGATACAACAGCAATGTTTTCAGATATTATTTTTCCCGTAACATTTCCATGGGAAAAAGAAGGAGCTGTTCTGACTGGAAATCGAGAAATGCTTATTTGGACAGGTAAAGTTATGGAGCCGCTTTATGAGACAAGAGATGACAATTGGATAGCAGCAGAGCTTGCAAAAAGACTTAATATCGATGAGAAGCTGGTTAATCCTTTACCTGAGAAACAGATTTTATTCAATATGGTAGCAGGGGCGTCCGTTATAAAAGAAAATGGAAATGGGTATGAGCCTCTAGTCAGCATTACAAAAAAGGATATAGAGATTTTAAAAGTTCAAGGAAATGAACAAAAAGGGCGGATTCCAATTTTGGAATTTAAAGAGAAAGGGATTTATCAAGTAGAACGGAAAGAAAATGATAATTATAGATATATACATAATGAGAAATTTAGAAAAGATCCGGAAAAATACCCATTAGATACTCGTTCTGGAAAAATTCAAATACATTGTCAAGAATTGTCAGATCTTGTTACTGCGGCTGGGTGGAACAAAGGGAATCCGATAGCTGTATATGATCCACCAAGGGCAGGATACGAAGCTACTTTTGCAGACTTTAAGAAAAAAATTAAAGGAAAATATCCGCTGCAAATATGTTGTATTCATGGTCGACGTTTTACTCACTCCAGCATGGGGAATGTACGTTGGCTAAAAGAGGCATTCCCTAATCATGTTTTAATAAATCCGATTGATGCAAAAAAAAGAAAAATAAAAGAGAGATCAGTAATCCGTATTTATAATTCCATAGGAAGTATCGTAAGAAGAGCAAAACTTAGT
The DNA here is from genome assembly GCF_052116305.1 of Gallicola sp. Sow4_E12. Classification (NCBI taxonomy): domain Bacteria; kingdom Bacillati; phylum Bacillota; class Tissierellia; order Tissierellales; family Peptoniphilaceae; genus Gallicola; species Gallicola sp. Sow4_E12. The sequence goes on from NZ_JBQKLI010000005.1 coordinate 49,023, forward strand.
GAAAGAATTATGCCAGGAATAATAGTTATTTATGAAGGTCCTGCAGTGGAATTTAATAAAGATGGATACTGTATTGCAGGATCTCCAAATATTCTTACGGGAGATTATCCATCAGGACCAGATATTGAATCTTGGCAGGCTTGTATTGGGCAAGTAGAATTATATCCTGAATCAGGATTTAAAGATGATATTAATCAGCCAGAGCGAATATATTTTTAGGAGGTAAAATGAAATATTGTTTTTATTATGATATGAGACGTTGTAGTGGATGTAAGGTATGTCATATTGCCTGTCGGGACAAAAATAGAATGAATGCGCCTAATTTAAGTTTAAGAAAAGTAGAATCTATAGAGGGAGGTAGATTTCCTGATGTATGGAGCTACAATTTATCATATAGTTGCAATCACTGTGAAAAGGCACTTTGCATAGATAAGTGTCCAACAGGGGCAATGTATCGAGAGACAAAGTTTGGATCAGTGCAATGGAATAAAAATAAATGTATTTCTTGCCATAATTGTATAAGGGTTTGTCCTTATAATGCTGTCCACGCTGATAAAGATCGTATTGTGCAAAAATGTGATTTATGTATAGATTTGTTGGAAAAAGGTCAAAGTCCTGCATGTGTTAGTGCATGTTCGACTCGCTCTTTAAAATTTATGGAAAAAAACAAATTGGGTTCACTAAATAAAGATGCAGTACTTGAAGTGAAAAATTATCCGGGAAATAAAAAGTATAAACCTATTCTTTATATAAAGCCTATCAAAGAAGCAAAAGTAAAGAATGGAAATAAAAAAATAAAAAATGATAAAAATTTTAAGAAGAGATCAAATAATATAGAAAAGAACAAATAAAGGAGACTATTATGTTTGGAAAAATTGGTATGCAAGAGTTAGTCGTAATTGCTTTTATAGCGTTACTTATTTTTGGGCCCAAAAATCTTCCTGAGATTGGAAAAACGATAGGTAGAACCATCCGCAATGTTAAAAAAGAAGTTACTGATGGTATGGATGGAAAGCCCGAAAAAGAGGAAAACGTTGAAGATATTAAATAATTGGTGGGAAGGGAAGGAAGATACGGCAATAACTATACTAGAGCATATAAAAGAACTACGGACACGAATTATTATAGTGTTGACAGCATGGTTTTTCTTTTCTTTGATAATTTTTTATTATTGTGAGCCGATTTTTAATTCCTTGTTAGGTAAATTTATAAGTATACAATTTATTTACTTAACACCAGCAGCTTTATTTATAACATATATAAAACTATCAATGACTATTTCATTTGTTTTAATCAGTCCGCTATTATTATATCAAGTATGGGGATTTATAAATCCTGGGCTGTATCCAAAAGAAAAGCGGATATTTTTCTTTATGCTTATAATAGGGAGTCTGTTATTTTATATTGGATGTTTTTTTGCTTATAAAATAATTATTCCCTTTAGCATTGAATTTTTTGAAAGTTTTTCAGCAGAGCAAGTTCAAGCGCAGTATGAAATAGGACAGTATTTATCTTTTGTGATCAATACAATGTTAATATCTGGGATAGTATTTGAACTCCCTTTATTTATGTGTCTAGCAGCAGTTGTAGGAATTATAACTTCTTCAAAATTAAGTAAAAATAGAAAATATACTATTTTAACTATAGTTATTGTTTCGGCGGTATTAACTCCACCTGATGTTATCTCACAAATGTTAACAGCTTTACCCTTATGGGGGTTATTTGAATTAGGTTTATTAATGATGAGAGTAATTGAAAAAAGTAAAAAAGCAGTTAAGGGAGAAGATAAATGAGCCTATTTGATATATTAGAGCGAATAGATCATCGACCATATTGGAAGAAAGAGAAATGTCTGCGATATATTTCGAGTAAAAGTAGTTGTAGTAAATGCAAAGATGTCTGCTATAAAGACTATATTTCTTGGGAAAATAGTCTAATAAATATCGCGAACAACTGTGACGGCTGCGGTGCATGTAGCGAGCATTGTCCTACTAAGGCTCTTCATTCAGTTGAACGCGAATTTTACATAATAGCTCAAACACTCTATATAAGTTTTGATAAAAAATTTAGATTTAAGGCAAATTCAATATATTTTAGTAATGAATATTATTTCAGCATGGATGCGATTAGTCGATTTTACTTACAAGGGATTCGAAAGATAGTAGTTATTGGAAATAACAGGAATGAGTACGTGAAGAAAATGGTGGATAATGTTAATACTTATTTAAATAAAAAACTAATGGAAAATATTGGATGTGAGTTTTGGTCAATAGAATTTTGGGATAATGAAAAACAGAATTTACCTAGTTTTAAAGATAAGGTGTGTTCAAGAAGGGAAGCATTTTTAATTTGTGAGAATGAGATGAAGTCATTTTTTAGAAGAGTTTTAGGATATCAATGTACAAAAGATAATACGTTTTTAAAATTGTTGAAAACAATTAATTTTTTTCCCAATAAAAACATGGGTATTTACACTGTGGTTTTAGATTCATATAAATGTGTGGGATGCCAAGCGTGTGTGAAGATTTGTCCCCAAAATGCAAGATATAAAAAACAAAATAAAGTAGAACAGAATTTTGAGAATTGTGTTGGATGCGGACTATGCATAGAAATCTGTCCAGAACAAAGTTTATCTTATGAAGAGAAAAAGTTTTGAAACTGTATAGATGAAGATAGTATCGAAAAATTCACTTAATAATATGTTGAATAAAATAATTATTGTAGAAAAAAGATTATAAAAAGAGGCTTGTCTGAGTAGAAAGCCTCTTTTTATAATCTTATTTTCATAACTTTTGCAATATTTGCAGCAGTGTTTTTTAAATTAACAGGTCCCTTTTCTAAGGCAGCTTGAAGGCTTGAAAATTCTGGAATAATACTGAAGGCTGCGGTGATACCTTCCTTGAATATTTCCTCATATCCTTTACTAAGAGAGCCTGCTATCGCTATAACAGGTACATTGTGTTTTTTAGCAACACGTGAAACGGCAACAGGGGTCTTTCCGAAGATGGTTTGATGATTGATTCCTCCTTCCCCTGTGATAACAAGATCGGCGCCTGAAATTTTTTCTTCTAGATCTAAAATATCGACTAGAAGATTTCCGCCTCTCTCAAGTTTTCCGTCGAGAAATGCAACAAGCCCCGCTCCCAATCCGCCTGCAGCTCCGGCTCCGGGAAGGAATTCTACATCTTTTTTAAGCTGTTTTTTTATTAATGAGGCATAATGAGATAAGTTTTGATCTAAGAGTTCCAGTTGTTCTGGGGTCCCGCCTTTTTGAGGTCCATAAATAAAAGAGGCTCCATTTGGGCCGGTAAGGGGATTGTCTACATCGCAGGCAACTCTTATTTTTATTTCTTTAAGCCGAGGATTCATATTAGAAATATCAATTTTTCTTAGTCTTCCTAATCCCTCTCCGTTGGGAGAAATCGGGGAGTTATTCTCGTCTAAAAGTTTTCCGCCAAGACGTTGAATTATACCAGCTCCGCCGTCGTTGGTAGCACTTCCGCCGATGCCTAATAAAATTTCCGAAACTCCTTCATTTATAGCATCTTCTATCAGTTCTCCAAATCCTATTGTTGTTGTAATAAGAGGATTGCGATCTTGAGGTAAAACTTTTTCAAGGCCTGAAGCTGCGGCCATTTCAATAACAGCAAGTTTTTTGTCTCCAGAGATTCCGTAAAAAGCATCTACTGAAGAAAGAAGAGGACCGGTGACGGACAGTTTTTTTAGAGTTCCGCCGGTAGCGTCAATAATAGACTGGACAGTACCTTCGCCACCATCGGCCATGGGGACTTTTATATAATCTGCTGTTGGATAAATGGTTTTAAAACCTTCTTCTATAGCGCAGGCTGCTTCTAAAGCAGACATACTTTCTTTAAAGGAATCTGGTGCAATTACAATTTTCATTAAATTCTCCTTATATTTTAGCCTAAAATTCCAAACAAGATCACTGAAACGATAGTTATCGTTAAACCGATCATGGATTCGTAGGGAATAAGTTTTAAACGGTCCTTAAAATTCATAAGCACGCTTCCGCCGGTTGCGTGAAAGAAACTTCCATGGGGAAGATGGTCAAGGACAGTCGCTCCTGCATGGATCATAGCGGCTCCTGCTAAAGCGCTGATTCCAGACTCCAATAGGGGAGCGCTAAAAACAGAACTTGCCACAATAGAACCGGAGGTAGTAGAAGCAGTAGCTGCAGACATTACGATACCTGAAATAGGGGCGAGGAGATAGACGGGAAGTCCTAAACTTGTAATCCCTTCTATTAATACAGCTCCTAGAGTAGAATTTGTAATAATTCCTGCGATGGTTCCTGTACCAATAAGCAAAATAGCTACAGAAGACATTTTACTTAATCCGAAGTTAGCTTGGTGGAGAAGGTCTTTATATTTTCCCATGGTGATAGATCCTATAATCCCGCCAACAGGCAAGGCGATGATCGGATCTATCACGATACCAGCAGCAGGACGAAGAGAGAGAAGAAGGACTGCTATAATAGGTCCGGACAAAGCCTTTATGAAAGTAGGAAGATCTTTATCCACTTCTGTTTTTTCTAGTTCTTCTTCTTTTATAAAAGCTCCTTTTTGAGAAAGACGCTTTGCAAAAAAATAAGTAATAAAGAGGGCTGCAATTCCCGGAAGAACACCTGCAAGCATTACAGAAGTAAGGGGGCTTTGAAAAGCTTCTGAGACAGCGATGGTATTTGGATTCGGCGACATCACATTCCCCGCTTTACCGCCTCCGATCATAGCCAAAAGAATGGCAGTTTTGCTGATGTTGGCATTTTTAGCCACGATTAATGCAATAGGGGCAACGGTAATAACGGCGATGTCGATAAAAATCCTACCGCTGTTAAAAGCATGGCAGCTAAGGCTAATGCAAAGAGAGCTCTAGTCTCTCCTAGTGTATGAATAATTGTTCTTGCGATAGATTCAGCAGCGCCAGATTCGATAAGAACTCCGGCTAAAACTCCTGCGGCGAGGATTCGGAGTATTGCTGTCATCATTCCTTGAGCACCGCCAATCATAAGCTCCACAGTCTGAACTAAAGTAGCCCCTCCGATCAAGCCTCCTGCCAGTGCTCCAATCAGTAAGCTATAGATGGGTGGTGTTTTTTTAAAGATTAGAATAGTGGAAATGATTAATCCGATTACGGCTCCTAAAGCCGATACTTCTACTTGCATTTTAAAATCTCCTTTTATTGTATTTTGTACTTTAATAATATATTTTTTGGAATACGTTTTCTATAATTTAGAGGACAAGAAAAAAATATTGTTTCTGTTACACAGAACAATTATACTGAATTCATTCAAATCAATAAGGAGGCGGACTCATGGAAATTTCACAAGTTCTTGCTCAGGAGATTGTTACCCAGATGAAGAAGATATTATCCCAAGAAATCAATTTCATGAATAGCAAGGCGATTATTATCGCCAGTACGGATCCAACAAGAATCGGGTATTTTCATGGAGGGCTGATATTGTACTGCGTAACAAAGAACCGTTGATTATACGAGAGGATGATGAATACACGGGAAGCAGAAAAGGGATCAATATGCCGATTGCTTTGGAAAAAGAAGTTATTGGAGTGATTGGAATTACTGGAGAACAAGAAAAAATTGAAAAATACGGCGAAATTATAAAAAAGATGACTCAGATTTTAATTAAAGAAGATTTTTTGAAAGAAATCAGTATAAAGAGGAGAGAAAGATTTCAATATATTATCTGGAATATATTGAATTATGAAGCAAGAAAAATGAAGGGAGATACTTCTTTTGTCCTAAATTATAATTATCATCTTCCCCATAGAACGGTGGTAGGAAAAAACTTTCAACCGATAGATTTTCAGAATGAAGAAATTTATCAGCTGATCGAAAATAAGATTAGGAATCACAAGTCTTATATGTATTATATAAGAGATCAGAAACTCTTTTTATTCACAAGAGAAGTGCGAAGAGATGCTCTTGAAAAAGATTTAAAATGTCTTTCAAGGAGTTTAAATAAAGTCTACGGTTATTCCTTCTGTTTCGGAGCAGGCCCTGTAAGCTATTCAATTAGTGAAGCTTCGAAAGGGTTTCAATATGCCTTGGAAGCATTAGACTGGAATGTGAGAAAGAAAATAAATGATGTTTTGTTTTTTGAAGAAATGGATATGGGACTTCTCTTGACAGGATTAGAAAGAGAGAGAAAGAAATTAATAGAAGAGCGGATCGCAAAAAAGATACCGGAAGGAGAATTTCAGGAATTAAAAGAAATTTTATTTGCTTATGGGGATTTTAACAAAAGTATTAGCAAAAGTTCTGAGAAACTATTTATACATAAAAATACGTTTCAGTATAAATTAAATAAGATATATGAATATACTGGGTATGATCCGAAAGTCCTAAATGACTATATTCTTTTATATGTCAGTTTCTTAATAAGAGATGTCTATAGAGAGAAGGAAGAATAAAGTTGCCATTTCTAAGGAAAAGAACTTGTTTTTTAATGAGGCGAGTTCTTTTTTTATTATAAGAAGAATTGAAAAAAAGCAGAATAAGTTCTATAATGGATTAAGAACATACGTTCTAGGAGGGGTATTATGAAAGTACGCTTAAATGAAATCGAGGTTATCGCATGGCATAAGGAAAATAAGGAGGTTGTGCCGATTCAGTTTCGGATGGATTATAAGGAGACCGTAAAGGTGGAGCAGATTATAGACATCAAAAAAGAGAAGAAGGCGGGGATAGATGCTTTCGTTTACGAATGCCAAACAGGGGGCAGGCGTTATACTTTAAAGTTTTTCCCTTCAAGAAGCCAGTGGATCTTATATAAGATGTAAGAAGTGGGTATATAATAAAAAAAGAAAGGAGAGTTATTATGAGACGAAGATTAACCCGATCCCATTATGATTATAAGATTGCCGGTGTTTGCGGCGGATTAGCGGAGTATTTCAATATCGACTCTACTATTGTAAGAATATTATTTGTTCTATTTGCATTAACTCCGATAAACGGTGTCTTGGTTTATTTGTTGGCATGGTTATTGATTCCGGAAGAATAAGTTTACAGGCGGCTGTTATGAATAAAAAGAGAATAAGAAAAGAAAAGGGTCTTCTGTGAATAGGAGATCCTATTCTATTTTAGGAAAATATTTATTCTTACAAAGTCTTAACAAAAGAATATTCACTGGGGCAAAAAGAGCAAACCTTTTCAAAAAAGTGTGAAATTCATTTGAAATGGAAAAATTATATGCTATTCTAAGACTGTAGAGGAGACTCTGCAAAATAAAAAAGGAGGATTATTTATGGACAGCAATGTTAGTTTATTACCTATTATTATTGTTATTATTTATCTTATCGGCATGCTGGCTATTGGATTTTTTACAAATAAATACGCGATAAAATCCAGTACAGATTATATGCTGGCAGGAAGATCCGTCGGAGTGGTTATGATAGCAGCTTCTCTTTCAGCGAACAACGTAGGAGGAGGCTCTACAACAGGTCTTGCAGCACGGGCATTCTCCGGGTGGGGAATGAGTGCATCCTGGTATGTATTGGCAGCGGCGATTGCCATGATACCGTTGGCTTATTTTGCTCCTAGAATTCGTAAAACGATGGCGATTACGATTCCGGAAGTCGTTCACAGAAGATTTGGAAATGCGGCAGGAACATTTACGGCCGTTCTAAACGTATTATCTTTATTCTTATTGACTTCTTCTCAGATTTTGGCCTCAGGGTCGGTACTATCCGTTCTTGTAGGGATTCCTCTTAATCTTGCGATTGTGATAGCAGCGATTGTAACGGGAGTCTATACAGTTATGGGAGGAATGCTGGCAGACCAGATCTCAGACTTGATTCAGTTCTTTATTATTTTTGCCGGACTTGCAGTAAGTATGTTCTTTATATTACGAGGTGTCGGCGGATGGGGAACTATCGTAGAAATGCTTCCGCCGGTAGAGCTTGATTTCTTTAAAGTCGGATGGGTTACGATTATAGGACTTATTTTCAACTATTTCTGTACCTTCCTTTCCGGACCGGAAATGGTCAGCCGTTTCTCTTCTGCAGAAGATGAGAAGACAGCACAAAAAGCAGCGATTCTTTCTGCTATCTTTATGGCTATGATTGCATTCCTTCCTACTATTATAGGACTTATAGCATTAGCGGAAAATCCAGGTCTTGACGGCGGAGCAGGAACATCAGCTCTTATGTATACCGTACAGAACTATGCACCGACTTGGGTATCTGGAGTATTGGCAGCATCTATCGTAGCAGCAACAATGTCCAGTGCCGATTCCAACCTTCTAAGCGCATCCTCTATAATGATGAACGATATTTATCTTCGCTATTTTAATCCTGACTTAGAGGATCGAAAAGTAATTTATTATGCAAGGGGAATGAATGTTATTATTCTAATAGTCAGTTCTCTAATTGCAATGCTTAATATCAGTATTGTAACGCTGAACCTATTTGCCTTTGCCCTTCGTTCTGCAGGACCGATCGGAGCATACGGTTTGGGAATGGTAGTAGAAGATGCAACGAAAAATGCAGGGATTTCTTCTATCGTAGTAGGCTCTATCGCTGTTGTAGTATGGCAGCTGATGGGAGAGCCTTTCGGAATACTTGCGATTGTCTTCGGCAGTTTCTGGTCTGCTGTTACCTTTATGCTGGTAACAAAAATCGAAAGGGGACGAGGAGTACCTCCAGCACCATCTGCATTTAGAGAAGACAGATAGAGAAGTGATAGTTTGCAGCTTGTAGGAAATAGGGAAGGAAGAAACGAGTAACATGTTTCTTCTGGAGTATTTAACAGGGAAGCTTTGAGCTTTGTACTTATAAATTCTTGAAATAGTTGCAGTAGAAAAAAGAGCTGGAAATTCTGATTTTCAGCAGCTCTTTCTGAGGTCTTTAAATAGGCTGGGAACAAAGAACAAAGGATACAATACAAGCTCCTGTTTTAAAAGGGTATGTCTTAAAGGCATATCCTTTTTTAATAGGAAGATATACTGGGTATCTATAATAAATAAGACAAAAGAGAAAGGAGGGATATTATGAATATTACAGCCATTATTGTAGGAATACTTCTTGTATTTATATTAGTAGTGATATTTGCAGCTTTAATGAATAAAAACGGGTCGAATAAATTTTAAAGATATAACAGGATAAAGGGAAAAGAAATGGAAATATGGGATATATTAGATAAAAAGGGCGAAAAATCAGGAAGGACTATTCCAAGAGATGCCGCTATGAAACAGAAAGGACTGAAGGCGGGAGAGTATCATCTTTCTGTAGAAGTCTTCATTGTAAATTCGAAAGGAGAAATGCTCTTTACGAAAAGATCTCCAGAAAAAAGCACCTTCCCCGGGTATTGGGAGACTACGGCAGGATCGGCTATTGCCGGAGAAGAGAGTCTGGAAGCGATGAGTAGAGAAATCTCCGAGGAAATCGGAATAAAGGTAGAAAGAGAAGAGCTTCTTTTCCAAAGACGGGTAGTGGAAGAAGTACGCCATCAGCTGATGGATCTTTATTTTTTGAAAAAAGAAATTGCATTAGAGGAGATTATTTTTCAAAAAGGAGAAACCTGCGATGCAAAATGGGTTCCGATAGACTGGAAGATTTTAGATGATGAAAGCATCATCTCTAGAATGAGAGAACGAATGCGCTTTGTCTGGTTTAATCTGTTGGGATTCACAGAAAATAAAGGATGAAGGGGAAAGTTGTAACAAAAGTTACAGAAAAGATATCGATTGCAAGATATGGTAATTATATATAAAATTTTTTAGGAGATAGGGGAGACATATGAAAAAGATCGGATTAATTATCAATCCTATAGCAGGGATTGGCGGGAAAGTTGGGCTAAAGGGAAGCGATGGAGAAGAAACTTTAAAGAAAGCTTTAGAACTAGGTGCAGTTCCAGAGTCGGAGAATAAAGTAGGAATTGCTTTTGAGAAACTTCTAGACGTGAAAGATCAGTTTAAAGTCTATACCCTCCCAGGAAAAATGGGCGGAAACTTAATGGAAAAGATGGGTTTCGACTATGAAGTATTAGGTGAAGAAAAAGAAAAGACCAAGCCGGAAGATACCATCGCAGGAGCAAAGCTTATACATGAAGAAGGGGTCGATCTTTTAGTTTTCGCAGGGGGAGACGGAACGGCCCGCAATATTATGGATGCTGTAAAGGAAGATCAGCTTGTTATCGGAATTCCAGCAGGGGTTAAGATCCACTCTGCCGTATTCGCCTTAAATCCTTCTACAGCGGGACAGCTTTTGCTTAATTACATTAAAGGGGAGTCTTATACAGAAAAAATCAGCGAAGTTATGGATATCAACGAAGAACTTTTTAGAGAAAACAGAGTCGATGCGAAGCTCTACGGCTATTTAAATGTACTAAATGCAGGCAATATGGTTCAGACTTTAAAAAGCGGAAAAATTCTCGACGATGAAGAAGATTTTATTAATATCGCCGATCAGCTGATCGAAGACTATGAAGAGGACACCCTCTATATTTTCGGAACAGGCTCTACTGTGTTTAAAGTGATGGCGAATATGGAGATGGAAGGAACTCTTTTAGGGGTGGATCTTGTTTATAACAAAGAAGTCATCGCAAAAGATGTGACAGAGAAAGAAATACTGGAAGCCTTAGACAAATATGAAAACGCTAAAATCGTTGTCACAATTATCGGCGGACAAGGCTATGTTTTCGGACGAGGAAACCAGCAGTTAAGTGCGAAGGTTCTAGAAAAGGTCGGAAAAAAGAATATTATTATTATCGCAACAAAACAGAAAATGATGGAACTGTTCTTCCAAGGGCTGTTATTAGATACAGGGGATCAAAGGGTGAACGAACTACTTACAGGCTATTATGAAATCATAGTAGGATATCTAGAAGTACAGATGGCGAAAGTACAAGGATAGAGCAAAGACAGTTTTTAACAGAGTGTCTAAGGAGACAGTTATGAAAAAGCTTAAATTTGGAGTATTGATCCTAGCTATGCTGCTGCTAGCCGCCTGTCAAGGAGCACAGCAGACAGATGGAGTAAAGAGCCCTGCACCTCAAGAAAATACAAAGATCAGTGAGGAAACACCAGAAAATACAGAAATCCAAAGAGATCCGGATCGTAAAACGATAGATACAATACAACTATCTATGACTGTAGAAAGTGTAGAGGATACAGAGGAGAAACTTTTAAAGCTGACTGAGGAGCATAATGGAATCCTTGAATCCAGCCAAAAACTTCAGCAGGGGAATTCTTATGAAAATGGGAACTACAGGATAAAGATACCTCGGGATCAAAATGATTCTTTTTATAACGCATTAAAACCTTTTGGAAAGATCACATCCGAAACGAAGGGCAGCGACGACGTTACAGTTCCTCATCAAAATACGGAAATCCGAATGAATAGTCTAAAAGCTCAGCATGAAAGGCTTTTGGAACTTTTAGATCAGGCAGAATCTATGGAAGACATTATCGCCTTAGAAAGCAGGATCAGCGAAAACATAACCCAGCAGGAAGAACTGCAGGCTCGGCTGGATGATTTAAACAGCCAAATCGATTATGTAAGCTATACCTTAAACCTTCGAGAACATATAAGGGAAGCCCCTGAAGTAGAAGGCGGATTTTTCAGCAAAGTAATCCTTGCCCTTCAAAGCACAGGAGTCTGGTTTATAAATGTGCTGCAGTTCTTGGTGATAGCATTGATTTATCTGCTTCCTTATATTTTAGTAGGACTTGTCATTGCGTACCTATATCGAAGATATCGCAAAAAATATCCAAAGACCTATACGGAACATAAGGGAACCTCCTTTGGAAAATGGAAGAAAAAGGATTCTTTAGATACTGAGAAAGAAAAACAGGATCCTCCTGAAGACAAAAAATTGTAAAGAAAATGTATCTTTTTAGAAGAGGTTTTGCCTTATAATAGTAGGGAGGGAGTGATAGCATGAGTTTTTCTGAAAATTTAAGAAATATAAGAGAAGAAAGAAATATAAGTACTACGGAACTTGCCAAAGCCATCGGCAAGACCCAGACTGTTATAGAATTTTATGAAAGCGAAGAATATTCTTTAGAATATCCAGATAGAGATACCTTGGAAGCTTTGGCAAAAGCTTTAGGAGTTACGGTAGAAGATTTAATCGAAGGGAAATATATTTCTCCAGACCGCCAGTTTCTGTCCTTGGTGTCAGATCAGACCATTCGAGGATTAATGGACTGGTATAATCTAGAAGAAACGATTATGCCGGAAAAAGAGAAAGGCAACGTGCTGTCTGATTATTACGATCAGGCAAAAGTGGATGTGCTGGTAGCGGTGATCGCTTCTTTGAAAAACCGCCCAGATACCTATAATTTAGACAAATGCTATATATCAAAAGTAGGAGATTATGATTTTCTGCTGCTTCCCGAAGGAGAGTATCTAATCTCCGGAAATCTTGAAAAGCTGGCAGGACTGGATAAAGAATCCATCGAAAACCAGATGCTGGTTCTAGACGGCGGACTCTACCGAGAAGAGTTAAAACTCCTCTTCGATAATATCGTTAATGTAAAAGATTTTCATAAGGAAGTTTTGATGAGCGATGTTATGAAGGATTTAAGAGGGCTGTAGAACCATAAAAAAAAGTGTGTAGTGTGATAGAGGGAAGAGTGGAGTTATCGTTGAAAAACGAAAACGGCATTCATTTTTCTTCATAGGATAGGGACAGAATTATCTTTACGATATTTTAATAAAACACTGATGAAATGTATTAATATCAAGTATGGAAAAATCTTTCCATAGAATAGGAAACTATAGCGATACTATCCATTAAGTCGTTTTAAGTAAAACTATTATCCCTCTTGATCCTGCCGCAGATGAAACTGTTTATATTGAATATATCTTACAAAAAGGGGAAGGGTGCTTCCCTTTTTTTTGTGGGTAGCTATATAGATATAAAAGATATAATGAAAGAAATCGATGCAGCTTAGTAAGGGAAGGGAGAAGAGGATGTGGAGAGATCTGGATTTTAAATTAAAATTTGGGTTTATGAATGTTTTTATAATGCTGCTTTGTACCGGGGTACTTTGTTTTTTGTATAATTTGTTTTTGCAGATGCTCTATACGGAGGTTTTTTCTAGGACGGCGATAGTGGGAGTTATTGTATCGGCAGCAGTTTCGAATATTCACGAATATAAGTCTAAGAAAAGGGGTTATCTTGTTGCCCTTGGCGCTTTATTGTATGCCAGCCTTCTGTTTAGCATTTACTTAACAGAAACAAAACTTACGTTTTTAACTCATTTTCTAACAACTTTTAGCAATGGACTGTTTATGATTCCTATCCTAAGCAGTTTTTCTTAGAGCTATCTTAATAGATATCAAGCATAAAAAAACTGCAGCATTTCGCTGCAGCTTTTTTGATTTTCACAATGTAGCTAAGTCTTATTTCTTTTTGTTTCTAGGTCGCGGAGCGATCCAGCCTGACAACCGAAGGTGGTCGCCTGGCCTCCGCTAGGAGTGCCGCCTAGGTTGCGAAGCAATCCTGCCTAGTTCCCGTATTCTATAGAGATCTCGTAGAATTTGTTTAACAGATGGTCTACTTCGATTTGTTCTTTTTCTTCATTTTTAATATCCATAATCGCCTCGCCTTCATGCATCATTACGAGACGGTTTCCGTAGCGTATGGCATGGCGGAGATTGTGGGTGACCATAATGGCGGTTAAGCCTTTTTCTTTTACGATTTTTTCCGTCAGATCCATAATAACAGCAGCTGTTTTCGGATCGAGAGCTGCTGTATGTTCGTCGAGGATCAGATAGTCTACATCCGTCATGGTGCTCATAAGAAGGGAGATGGCTTGTCTTTGTCCTCCGGAAAGTCTTCCGACAGGAGTCTCCAGCTGATCTTCTAGATGAAGTCCTAGGGGGATCAGCAGGGATTTATAATAATCTATCCTGTCTTTATTGACAGCTCTTGTCAGATTCCAAGATTTTCCTTTGTTTTCTGCCATAGACAGGTTTTCTAAAAGGGTCATGGAAGGGCTGGTTCCAACAGAAGGATCTTGGAAGACTCTTCCGATATTTTCGTAGCGTTTGTATTCGGCAAGCTTCTCGATGGGATTTCCGTCTAAGAGAATTGTTCCCCCTTCGATGGGAATGCTTCCGCAGATAATATTCAAAAGGGAAGTTTTTCCAGAGCCGTTTGATCCTACGATGGAGACAAATTCTCCTTTTTCTACTTGGAAATTAAAATCCTGAAAGAGGATTTTTTCATTTATGGTGTTTTCATTATAGACTTTGCGAATGTTTTTTAACTCAAGCATTTCGCACCTTCTTTCCAAATGGGCTTTCTTGGCTGAAGACTAATACGGCTAAGAATAATACAGCTGTGATCAGCTTCATGGATTGTGCAGACAAACCGATGGCGATGGCAGCAGCCACGATAGCGTTGTAAATGACGGATCCGAATAAAACTTTAGTAGTAGGTTTTAGGAAACCAAATTTTTGGAATAGTTTCATGCCGATAATAACACTGGCAAGTCCGATAACCATACTTCCTGTTCCCATGGAGATTTCGAAAAATCTTTGATGCTGCATAAGGATTCCGCCGGCTAAGGCAACAAGGCCGTTTGCGATAGCAAGACCTATGATTTTTAAAGCTCCAGGGTTTTTGGCCATGGTTTTTACAAGGATTTCGTTGTCTCCGCTGGCTTTTAAAAGATAGCCTGATTTTGTCATAAGATAGCCGTCTAATAAAAATTTCATTAGAAAGGCAAAGAATATAATGACGATAATCTTCGTAAAGGGAGCGAAACTTTCAGGAAGGAAGGTTCTAGTAAAGTTGTTGTTGAAAATCGTATCATTAGCAAAAATCGGTACATTTGCCTGTCCTGCTATCCATAAATTTATAGTATAAAGTCCTGTCATTACGATAATTCCGGACAAGAGGTTTCGAACTCCTAGTTTTACATGGATGAGACCGGTGATCGTTCCGGCGAGTACTCCTGCTAAAAAAGCGGCAGCCAGAGCGAGAAGAGGGTTCATTCCTTTTGCAATCAAAGCGACAGCAACGGAAGCTCCTAAAGGGAAGCTTCCGTCTACAGTCAAATCCGGAAAATTAAGAATGGTGTACGTGATATAGAGACCTAGAGCAAGGATCCCGTAGATGAGACCCTGTTCTAGAATTCCTAATAATATTGTCATAGCAGTCCCCTTTTATTTCGACTCGATAGTATCAAAGCTTTCAGTAGCCTGGTCGAGCACAGTTTGTGGGATTTCGATTCCTAAGTTTGATCCAGCTGCTGTATTGACATAGGTTAGCGGAGATTCGATCGCTTCGAAAGGAATTTCAGAAGCTTTTGCTTCGCCTTTTAGGATTTTAGCAGCCATTTTTCCTGTTTGAACTCCCAACTGATCATAGTCGATTCCTTTGGCAGCTAAGCAGCCGATTTTAACCTGCTCAATTTCTGAACCAAATACAGGGATGTTTTTCGCATTTGCTTTGTCTAAAATAAGGGGCAAAGAGCTGACTACAGTGTTGTCTGTTAGATTTGTAAGAACATCTACTTTTTCTAAGATACTGTCTGCTGCAAGAGGAATATCGGCTGTTGCAGAAACACCTTCTGTAACTAGAGTAAAATCGTATTTCGGTGCAAGCTCTTCATAAAGTTTGATCATCGAAACAGAGTTTGCTTCGCTTGTAGTATAAAGAATCCCGATGGTTTTTGCTTCTGGAAGCATTTCTCTCATAAGCTTTAATTGTTCTTCTACAGGAAGAATGTCGCTTGTTCCTGTTACATTTCCTGTTGATTTTCCATCTTCTGTAGCAAGCTGTGCTGCAACAGGGTCTGTGATGGCTGTGTAGACAAGAGGGATTTCTGTATCTAAAGCAGCATTAAAGGCGCTCATCGCGGAAGGTGTAGCGATAGCTGCGATTAAGTCTACTTTATTGCCTACAAAGTTTTGAGCAATGGTGTTGGCGTTTGCTGTAGCAGCTTCTGCGTTTTGATAGTCGACTGTTAAGTTTTCTCCTTCCACAATGCCGCTTTCAGCAAGACCTTTGATAAAGCCTTCTCGGCAGTTGTCTAAGGAACCATGCTGAGCGAACTGAGAAATTCCTATTTTATAGTTCTTGTTTTCTGTGTTTGATGTTCCTGTGCTGTCTGCTCCGCCGGAAGAGCAGCTTGAGGCAAAGATTGTCATTGCCAATAGTAATACTAGATACTTGATTTTTTTCATTTTTTCTCTCCTTGAATAATTTTTTATCCGGAAAGTGTATAAAAAAAGACTCTTATCCCTGAAAGGGACAAAAGTCTTACACTTCTGCGGTACCACCCAAATTTGCTTACGCACACTTCGCCGAAAAAATTGTTTTTCGTCTCTTGATAACGGGTGAGAATCCCGTTGAATACTACTCGTTTCCTTTCGCTTCACCCTCGAAAGCCCATTCTAAGACAGTCCCCTTGCCATACTCCCACCTGCTATGGCTCGCTGTAAGTTTCTTTGTCTTATACTATTCTTTCTCATCGGTTTCCCTTAAATCCTAATCCAATAGCTAAGTTTTGTCAAGAATTGTTATTTTTTTGTTTGAGCCTCAACAAGCCTTTCGCCGCAGTATTTTTTGCGAAGGGCAGGTTTTTCGATTTTACCTGTAGGGTTTCTAGGAATCGTATCGAATATAATTCGTCTCGGTCTTTTATATCTTGGAAGATCTTCGCAGAATTCTTCGATTTCTTTTTCGGAAGAGGAAGCTCCTTCTTTAAATTCGATGATAGCTGCTGAAATTTCTCCTAATCTTTCATCGGGGATCCCGATAACGGCTACATCCTTAATAGCCGAATGAGCACGGAGAAAGTCTTCGATCTGAACAGGATAGATATTTTCTCCTCCGGAGATGATCACGTCTTTTTTTCGGTCTACCAGATAGATAAAACCGTCTTCGTCCATCTTTGCCACATCTCCTGTGTAAAGCCAGCCATCCTTTAACGATTCCTTCGTCGCTTCTTCATTGTTGTAATAGCAGGTCATAAGGCCCGGTCCTTTTACAAGAAGCTCCCCTACTTCCTCTGCTTTGCATTCTTCGCCTTTTTCGTCGACGATTTTTGTTTCCCATAAGTATCCTGCTTTACCGATAGCCCCTACTTTATGAATGTTTTCTACTCCTAAATGAACACAGCCCGGTCCTATGGATTCGCTTAGACCGTAGTTTGTATCGTACTGATGATGAGGGAATATCTCCATCCAGCGGTCGATAAGGCTTGGAGGAACAGGCTGAGCTCCGATATGCATCAAGCGAAGCTGATCTAGACAGTACTGGTCAAGAGGAAGATCCCCTCTGTCGATGGCATCTAGTATATCCTGGGCCCAGGGAACAAGCAGCCAGACGATGGTTACATGTTCTTTCGAAATGGTTTCGAAAATCCATTCGGGACTGACTCCCCGTAAAAGAACGGCCTTTCCGCCGGACATTAAAGATCCAAACCAGTGCATTTTAGCTCCTGTGTGATAGAGAGGAGGGATACAAAGAAACACATCATCTTTTTTCTGAGAGTGATGGTTCTGTTCTGCTAGAACGGCAGTCATCAGGGACTGGTGATTATGAAGGATCGCCTTTGGAAAACCGGTGGTTCCAGAAGAAAAGTAGATTGCAGCACTATCTTCTTCTTGAAGCTCGATAGCGGGAGCTCTTGAAGAACAGTAGTTTACCATATGATTGAAGGGATCGGCGAAGGTAGGCACTTCTTCTCCTACATAATAAAAGTCCTTCACATTTTTTAAAGAGCCGAAGATCTCTTCGATTCGGCCTGTGAACTCCGGTCCGAAAATAATGGTATTGACTTCTGCTAATTCGGCGCAGTATTTGATTTCGGAAGCTGTATAGCGGTAGTTCAAAGGAACGGCTAAAGCTCCGGTTTTTAAAATACCAAAATAGATGGGCAGCCACTCCAGCTGGTTCATTAAAAGGATTGCAATCTTATCGCCTTTCTTTACATTTCGAGTTAAAAGAAAATTAGCAAATCGATTTGCTTTCTGGTCGAACTCCTGCCAAGTCATTTCCCGGCGGTAAGGTTCTTTTATTGTCTGTTCGATTAAGTTATATTCTCTCCAAGTGACCCCGTGTTCCGGCTGGTTTTCCGGGTTGACTTCAACTAAAGCGGTGTCATCGGGATAAAATTTTGCATTTCGTTCAAGAAAATCAGTTATAACCATAATAATTCCTTTCTATGTAAATGATTGAGGCGCTGTATAAAGAGCTTAGTAAAGAGTGGGAGAGTGGAGATATAGGGACGTGTTTATTTTGAATATAGGGCACCAAACCACCTCAGACTCTGAAACTGAACATAAACTATTTTCTTCCACAACTCCCCTCTCCCCTCTTTCACACTCCACACTTTTTTCCCTTTCCCTTATAAAACAGTGTGAAATAAAGCTCCGAAAAATAGTAAAGCCCTCTGCAGAAGTTCTGCAGAGGGCGTGATTCACGCGGTACCACCTCTATTGCCGAAAATACGGCATCTCAAGCTAAAGCTTTCCAAGGTAACGGTTGAGTCCGTCCCCGTCTACTGGTCTTTGCGTTCGAGGGGATGCTATGAAGGGTATTCAAAAAGGTCCGCACGCTTCCTTCCAGCTTTTGGAAGCTCTCTGTAGAGGGATGGCTTTCCTACTCTTCTTCAATAATCGCTTTTTTATATCTTAACATAATTGAGAAAATATACAAGGAATTTTATCGCCGCTTTAAAGAGGCGAAGAGTTTAAAATATTCTGCAAACGAAACAGAAATTCTCTTTGGCTTTTGAATATTTTCTCAAGGGCTTTCGAATAATCGAACCATTCTGCTTTGTCGTTTTCTACAATTTCCATCTTTTTGCCAGATTTAGGGGGCCATTCGATAATACAGCTGTTGCAGACGACTTTTTCTGGATCAAGATCCATTTCCAAGGCGTATGCTGTTATAATTCTGTTGGAATGGGGCTTTACAGAACCCAACTCGAGAAGGTTTCCCAAGGCTTGAAATCCCGTTTCTTCATGAAACTCTCGAAGGGCGGCTTCCAAGGGGCTCTCTCCTGATTCTAAGAGTCCTTTCGGTATGGACCAGGAACCTAAGTCTTTATGGCTCCAGTAAGGACCGCCGGGATGGGTTAAAAAGTATTCTATATTTTTTCTTTTTCGATAGAGTAGAATTCCTGCACTGTGTTTCATTCTATCACCTATAACTGTGCGACCATTAACTTTGTTTTTCCGATTTCCATAAAACCTAGCCTTGTCATAAAGTCGTAGGATTCTTTTTTCATAAATTCTTCAGGATAGGGTTCATCTGGGTTCTCTGTAAGTTCTGCTCCTTGGGGCATTCGGGCGATAAACTGGTAATAATCGTCGATAGGGGGAACGAGATAGCAGAAGTTTCGCACTCGAATATGATAAAGCTCTAAGATAACGTCGCTTAACGTAGCGAAAAGCTCCCTTAATTCCTCGTCTTCCAGCTGCATTTCCAATGAAAACTCATGGATATAGAAGAAATTCCGATAAAGCTTTCTTTCCTTATCGATAATATAGCCTTCCCGTCCTAAAATATTATAAATCTGCTGATAGTCTGCACTTGCCATCTGGCAAAGGTGGGCAGGATGTCCCCCGTCCTGATCGTATTCATTTAATAAGAAGACCGCACCTCTTATTGATCCGATTCTCATATTATACTGATCTAAATATTCTTTTTGTTTCGCTACCGAATTGTTTTTTACAACATCCTTTGAAGATCCGTAGATATCCATAGAGATAAGGGGCAGATATTTTTCCTGATTATAGGAAGAACGGTAGCTGCTGCCTTTTTGATCCAGTATGGAATACTGTAGATCGTTTTTCGTAATATAAATACTTTTAAATTTCATAATCTCTCCTTTTTCGGATTATATATCCGATACTCCTGCTATTATAAAGGAATTGTCTTCCGGTTGATAGTCCACCAGCTCTTTTGTTCGGTGCAAAGACAAGTGTTTATAGGTATTGTCCGATACTCCATGAAGGATATAGAAAGGTTCTTTCATTTGAACCTCAATAGAAGCTTCGATAAGACTTAACATATCTCTCGGACTGATAAAGATCGATAATGTTTCCAAATTCAGGTTTTCTTCCTCGTCCGTGAACGCGTTATAAGACCCGATTCGTATGGCGATGCATTCCATGCCCTTATGATAAGCAAAATAAGAGCAGAGGGCTTCGTTGAAACACTTCGATACCCCATAGAGATCACCTGGACGAACGGGGTCGTCGACTTCGATTTGTTTATCCGAAGGGTATCCGCTTACAGCATGGATGCTGGATGCATATATAAAGCGCTTAATGCCGTGTTTCGAACAGGCGGAAAGAACATTTTTTGTTCCTTCGATATTCAGCTCTTCTAAGGTTTGGAAATCGGCATCTGGAAGAGCTTCCCCTGCTAGATGAATTACAACATCCACATCTCGGATGATTTCATTGCAGGCTTGAGGGTTTCGGATATCGAGTATTTTAAAGTCCAAATTTTCTTCTTTGAAAAATTCAAAGCCTTCTTCATTGATATCAGCGGCGATGATTTCGTGTTTTTTTGATAAAGGGCCTGTGATATATTTTCCAATATTGCCGCAGGCTCCTGTGATTAATATCTTCATTCGACCTCCATTAAGAATCGTATTTTTCAGAAGCTTGGTCCATCCAGTGGATGATTTCGATTTTCTGAGGACAGACATTTTCGCAGTGTCCGCATTCGATACAGTCAGATGCTTTTCCTTTGCCTTCTGTATTAAAATCATAGCTTGATTTTGCTGAGGACTTGTTCTGGAAGGTAATCTCCCGATTCAGAGCCGAGAGTACATCGGGAATCGGAATGTCTTCCGGACAGCCTTCTACACAATATTTGCAGTCCGTACAAGGGATACGGGGGTTTTTTAGAAGTACTTCGACAACCTGGTCTATTGTATTTCTTTCCTCGTCAGAAATCTCTTTAAAATCTCTTAATGTCTTTAGATTATCTTCCATCTGTTCCGGATAGCTCATGCCGCTTAGAACGGTTATTACATTCTTTAAAGAAGCTGCAAAACGGATCGCCCAAGAAGAGACAGAGCTTTCTCTATCTGCTTTTTTAAAAATCGCCGCCGCTTCTTCAGGGAGATTCGATAGTGTGCCGCCCTTTACAGGCTCCATGATAACAATGGGCATATTGTGCTTTAAAGCGACTTCATAGCATTTACGGGATTCGATAGTAGGATCTTCCCAGTCGATATAGTTTAGCTGAAGCTGAACGAAGTCCATATCCGGATGATTTGTAAGAATCTCATCCAGAACCTCTGCTTTGTCATGGAAAGAAAAGCCCAGGTTTTTAATGAATCCTTCTTCTTTTTTCTTTTTTAAAAAGTTCCAAATATCATAACGGTCGAAGACTTCTGTACGTTTGCCTCCAAGATTATGAAGAAGATAATAATCGAAATAGCCTGCTTGAGTACGATCTAAAGAGGTATAGAACATCTCTTCTGCTTCTTCTTTGGAATCGGCTATGTAGGCGGGAAGTTTTGTAGCCAGTAAAAAGGACTCTCTAGGATATCTTTCCACAATAGTTTTTCGGGCGATAACTTCAGAATAGCCGTTGTCATAGCCCCAAGCTGTATCAAAATAGGTAAACCCTTCCTCTATAAAACGATCCACCATTCCCTTAATCATCTCTAAATCAAATTCACCATCTATTGTCTTAAAACGCATTAAACCAAAACCGAGTTTTTTAATATTCTCACCTAACATGTTTTCCACCTCTTTATTTTTAATCATATAAATATATATACCCGATTCGGGAAGGCATTAAAGAAAGAGGGAGAGCTTAAAAGAAAGAGTGGAGAGTGAAAGAGGGAGAGAGTGGAGTTGTGGAGGAAAAATGATAAAGAGAATCATTTTTCTGCTTAGTGTAAGAACAAGATTATTTTTGTGGTATTTGAAATAAATATCGAAGGGTAAGAAGCATGTTTTTTTTATACAGAATCGGATTCAGGGATTCTTGGCTGCGTTTCATGGTCTATACGACTTAGAAAATCATCGGAAAAGAGCATAGGCTTTTCTTATCAAAACTATGGCAAATAAAAAAAGCCCATAATCAAATATGAGCTTTTACTTTATAGCCGAATATAACACCGATCAAAGCGGGGAGAAAAGCTAAGTAAAGAATCGTTGTGTTGATATCGAAATTGAACACTAAAGTCGTTACAATGACGAAGGCTATGGATGTAATAATGGGATGGATGTATTTCACTTTCGCTAGATATTTTTCTACAAAAATTCCTCTGATAAGACCAGTTAGATATATTTTGAGATTGTAATAATGATTACTTTTGTAACTTCAATAAATTTTATACTATATACAGTTATGTATAGTATAAATTTAGTATATAAATTAGATTAAAAAGAGTTCGTCAAGATGAAATGAACTTTAACTTGACAATATATATATATATATATATAATAAAATAATTAGGAGCCTACCTGTTAAATTTATCGAAGGAGATAGAGTATGAAAAAATTTATTGCAATCGCAGTGCTTAGTTTATGTATTACTTTATTACCGGCAACTCAAACTTTTGCGAATACAAGTGATCGAGGATTCAGCTATAATTTCAAATCTTACGAATCTCAGGCAACGATCAATTCCTTAGCAGCTCGTTATGATATTAGAAAATCAAATATGAGTAGTGCTTATATTAAAAATGTGAAACAAAATAATTTCTATTTAGATTCTATCCGAGAATATAACGGGGGAGCTGGGGTTCTTAGAAGTACTTTCAAAAAATTTAATGTACCTTATAATCGTGAAGGTTTAGGGTATAATACAGTTAAAGTAGGAAAAAGACCAGTGCCTCGTTTAGAAAAAGGTCCATCTGGAAGTGTCTGGTATATTGAGGGTCTCTATAGCCCGAATAATTATCAAGGATATCAAGCTTCCGGCTTGTTATAGGAAGATTAAAAAGAATGAAATTGTAAGATAAGGATGTAGGCTCCTTTTTACCATTATGGAGGTTTTAATGAAGAAAAAAGTTGCGATATTATTAATTTTATTAGGGATACCGCTCGCGGTTCTTCTTTATAATAATTTTTCTCAGAATAAAGAAAATAGTGAGGAAGAGTTGGCGACGAAAGATGATACTATATATCAAGTTCAACAGCCGATTGAAAATGAAATCATGAAAATAATTGTATATCCTTCAGAACTCTCTAAGGAATGGAGAGGAAAAGAGGATATAAAAGAATGGCTCCAAATGGAAAGACCTGAAATTCCAGTAGAGGATGATGGTACATTAGGAGAAGGATATACATATGTATATACTCAAATCGAAGCAACAAATAAAACAACAAAAGATCATCCAAGAGCTTTCACCGAGTTTCAGACGGGTATGGATATTTTTTCAGAACCAAAAATAAACCCGGATGATTCAAACCGTCTGTCATTAACATACGGAGTTATGGGCAAGGATCTCTTCAATCCCCATGTTTATTTCGTGTCTTTGGATTATCAAGAGACAAAAATGGCAAATGTTTATTCTATTATAAAAGAGGACTCTTTAAACAAGGAGAGCAAATATTATGGAGCTGTAGATTTAAGAAGCGACTTGAATGAAAAAGAAGATATTCCTAGATTTGTAGAATTAGATATTAAAGAGGAAGCAAATGAATAAGTGGATTTCAAGAGAAAAATACGGTTATTTAGGGATGAGTTTATTGATAATACTTATCTTTGGGCAACTATACTATTTTGCGGGAAATTCTCAATTAGTATTTAGTAATGTATTCATCTACTTTTTTAATGGGGTTCCTTATTTTGACAAGGGAACCTCTTTTTTTATGGATTTTCCATGGTATTGGTTTGGAATACAGATCTTTCTTTTATACCGAATTCTCTTAAATATTGACTTCACCCATAATAGGATTGAACAGTTTCTAATACGGGAAGACAGAAATAAGTTTTACAACAATCAAATAAAAAAGATTGTTTTTTTGAATCTTTCTTATATTGTATTAATACTTTTTTGGATAGTTCTTCTTTGCGGGATTTTTAAAATTCCGTTTTTGGGGGATCATTATGAAATGGATTATTTATTAAGCAAAGTCCCATTCGAGGTTCAACGTTCAGCCTTGTCTCTTTTCTTAGCATTTATGGTATCTATGATGACCTCGATTCTTTTGAGTTTAATCATGTGGGTTTTATATATTATTGTGAATGGAGCAGGGGCTTTTGCGGTGATAACGGCTTATTATGTCGGAGCTTTTTTTATCTCGAATCCAATTTTTTTGCCGAATTATTTAATGATAGGAAGAACTTTGCAGCAGCAATATGGTATAGAACCAAGGATAGGAATGATAACAGGTATTGTGGTTTTTGCTATAGTTTATATATTAGGATTAATGTTTATGAAATCGAAGGATATCGTATAAACTTTATTCGAAAAGGGATGTTCTCAAGGAGAAAAATGATGGAAGTTACAGTAAAGAATATTGTGAAAAATTTCAAAGAAAAACGAGTGTTGGATCATGTGAACTTAGAGTTTTACAGTCAAAGAGTATATGGATTAAGAGGGAAAAATGGAGCAGGAAAAACGATGCTCTTGAGAAGTTTGTGCGGTCTTATTTTATTAGATGAAGGTGAAATTAAGATAAATGGAAGGTCGCTCGGGAAAGATTACTCTTTTCCGGAAGATGTGGGAATATTAATAGAAGGTCCAGGTTATATCGAAGAATTCAGCGGGTTTGATAATCTAAAATATATTGCGGATATAAAAAAGAAAATCGGAGATAAAGAGATTCATGAGATAATGACGTATTTTGATTTAGATCCTGAAGATCAAAGAAGCGTTAAGAAATATTCGCTAGGAATGAAGCAAAAGCTAGGTCTTTGCATGGCTTTTATGGAAAGGCCGAATCTTATCTTACTAGATGAACCGCTGAATGCTCTCGATGAACAAGCAGCAAAAAAATTATTGGAATTGATCCTTCAAAGAAAGCAGGAAGGAGCCTTAATCATTATCGCTTCTCATGACCGGGAAGAATTAGATTATCTTTCGGATGAAATCATTTTTATGAAAGAAGGGAGAATTGTTTCTGATGAAAAGGAAATTTCGATTTATTAAAATAATAGTTGTGATTGCTGTAGCTCTTTTTCTGATTATCGGTTATCGAATCCTTCTTTTCCAGAGCAAGTATCCTCCCAGGGAAGATATTATTGTCCCCAAAGGGGAATCAGCAGAAATTATGCCTGGGGTAAAAGTGCGTATTTTAGATACAAAGATCCTTTCTCAAGAGGACTACTTTTCATTGACAGAAGATTCTCGCGGAAAAGATCCAAATATGTTTGGGGTAATTGTTAAAGCGGAAATGTCTGTAGATGAAGGATACTATATGGAAGGTACACCATTAAAAAACGCTGTCTTTAAGACTGAGGGATATAATAATATGGTGGGCTATGTATTTCAAGATATAAAAAAGAACGAAGAGGGTAAACTTACAGCTGTTTGGCCAAGGGGATATCGACGGATTGAAAATGGTGAAAAAAGAATCGATTATTTGGCAGTACCTGTAGGAAAATGGAATGTTCCGGATGAGATGTGGAAGAATATTAAAAACAAAGACTATACTTTAACGGTAGGCTACTATCCCCAGTATATCCGGATGAAATTATATTAGAGGCTTAAGATGAGATATTTTAAAATAGAAATAAAGAGAATGCTACTCACAAAAAGTTTTTGGATTTCACTATTGATTATGTATATAATTTGCATAGGACAATATATTTCGTATGGTTTATTACTTGGAGATGGTTATGGTGATTGGATTAGGGAATATGGATTTGGTTTTATGATGCAGCCCTCTTCGCTGTTTACAAGTTGGATCGGCGGAGAGCTGAATTCCATGTATATGTTTCTCTTTCTAGCTCTTTTGCCGTTAATTAGTTCCTTTGCCTATAGTACAACTTATTATAAAGACCGGAAACTAGGACAGGTAAAAAATGTTCTGACTCGAGTGGATTCTGGCAAGTACTATAGGTCAAAGTGGCTAACCATTTTTCTAGCTGGGTTTTTAATTGCAATGATACCGTTATTATCCAATGTATATTTGCATCTAACGTATTCCGTTCCATTAACACCAATTCTTGAATCGATGACTACAGAAGTATTATTTGATCGAGAAAAATGGATATTTGATTTGTTTTACAATAAGCCCTTTTTATATATGGGATTATATATTTTTGTGATCTCAACGTTTTCAGGGCTTTATGCTACGTTAGGAATGACTTTTAGCGTATTAGTGAATAAAAGTTTGGCTGCTGTGATTGGTCCTTTTATTCTATGGAGATTTTTTGACTTAATGTTTAGTATTGTTGGTAAAACGAATTGGGGGATGTCTAATCAGCTTTTCCCTACTTTAGGACATATGAATATATATATTGTTTTTGTCTATTCCCTTATAATCCTAACAATATCCATCGCTCCTATCTATATTAGATGGAAAAGAAAGGAAGACTTTTAATGGAGACAATAAGTTCAAAACATTTTAAGGTTATCTTTTTGTTTTTAGGACTTCAAGGGGCTGCTATTCTTCTCATTAATCTTTACTTAAGTAACTCTGCCGAAGGTGCGGTTTCTTTTGCGGATCGTTTAATCCTAGGATATGAGCCTTTTAAAAATGGAGTATTTTTATTGCCGATTCCTTTACTGTTCTATATGTGGTTGAATCGCTATATCAATCTCAAAGATAGAATAGTACGCTTTAAAAGCAGAACCCAGATTACAAAAGATAGAATTAGAATAGGGGGAATTCTCAGCTTCGTTTTTACGATAGAGTATGTAGTTGTTACAGGACTGATAAGTATATTTGATCAATCTCTTATAAATTGGCAGAATACAAATAGTTTCTTTTTTAGTCTAAATCAATTTGTATTCCAAGGGCAGTTTATGTCCGTTCTGTTTTACACAGTGGTATCCTTTTTTTTGATATTATTGATAGGCTTATTCTTATTTGATTTAGTTTATTTGATTTTTGACAATTATTTTTTCAGTTGGATTGTGATTCTTTATTTAGTGATTTGGGATATGTTTGTACCATCGAATCAAAGTTTATTATTTCGGCGATTTTACATTAACTATTCATTTTATACAGGTGATGAAAAAGTCGGGTTGACGTTAGTAGGAGCTGTTGTTCTTATTGCAATAATCCTTCTTTGCAGGAAAGTTGCCGGAGATAAGAAAGACTTTATATAATTAATTATAAAGCTGTGTTTTAGGAGTTGATTTTTATATCCATGAAAAGCTAAGAGAGTGCAGCAGCTGCTAAATTATTTTCTTAATCACTGATAATCTTTAAAAATATTAAGTGGAATGTTTAACATTACAGTTAACGTTCCGCTTGTCTTTTCTTTAATGCTTTTTTGTAAAACATTTTTCGTTTTTAAGAGCGAGGTAATTCATGGAGGTGTATCTGAAAAATTATTTTCTAGGCAGGTAAAAAGCCTACCCGCAATACCAAGCTTCTAAATTTGTATTTAACAAAGATAGCAAAAAATAAATTAGAAATTATGAATTAAAATGATATTCTCGGTTTAATTTAAATCAGAAAATCATCGAAAAGGTGCATAAGCCTTTCTTATTAAAACTATAGCAAATAAAAAAAGCTCATAATCAAATATGAGCTTTCGTTTTATAGCCGATCAGAACACCGATTAAAGCCGGTAGAAAAGCTAGAAATAGAATCGTTGTGTTGATATCGAAATTGAACACTAAAGTCGTTACAATGACGAAGGCTATTGCCGTTATAAAGGGATATAGATATTTAACTTTCTCCAGATACTTCCCTACAAAAAATCCACTGATAAGGCAGATTAGGGGGAAAAGGATGTATAAAAAGAGAAGTCCAAATCCTAAAGCATCATCTCCCGGAAGAAAAAACATTCCATAAAGAGCCATCCCTGCAAAAATAATCATGGAGATTATAATAGCAGTAATACCTTTGTTCTTAATCATAAGATCACCTTCCTTTATATTCTATAGATACCCTGTTAGAAGCGGAATCTATAGAATATAAAGAAAAGATGAAAATTATTAAATATCTAGATAAAATATTAAGTTTCGGAGTCTTGATGCTTTTCTAAAATCCCGTATAAAAACAGGTCAATTCCGTTCTGTATTTCTTTACGGACATCTTTTCCCTTCCACTCCGGTTCCAGATAGCGGGAAAGAAGGACGAAAAGATGATGGACTGCTGTTTCAATATCAATATGCTTTCGAAGGTGAGCTTTGTTTTCCTCAAAGAGTGCCATAAAGGACTGAACGTAGGAAGTTTTCCATAAGAAATAAAGTTCCTCCGCTACATTTTCTGAAAGATTATAATGAATATCATGCATCATCGTATTGATATCAAAGGGGTGGCGGTCATGAAGGTAGAGCATCATTTTCTCAAGTTTTTTAACCGTAGAGTCCTCAGAAAGGCGAATAGTTTCTAAATTTTCGAAAACCTCTTTCGAAAGAGTTTCCATAATCGCAACATATATATCTTCTTTCTTTTTGAAGTGATGATATAAATTCGGCTGTGTAATGCCTAATATACCTGCTATCTGTCTTGTAGATGTTTTTTTATAGCCTTGACTCATAAAGAGTTCTTCTGCTGTTTCCAGTATTTTTTCTCGCATAGATTTCATAATATCATTTCCTTATCTAAAGCATCGTAAAATAGATGAAGCTTTTGTTACTTATGTTTTATATTTCTTAGACTCTATTTATTTTATCACAGTTGAAAGAGCGGATACAAACAAAAAGCCAGTTAGAAAAAAGAAGACATTTTTTGAAATGAATATATCCATTTATAGAAGAACGTGGTATTATAAGCTTATCAAACGATAAGTAGGAGGTATATATGTTTTTAGCAATAAAAGAGATTATTCATTCAAAATTAAGATACGGTTTAGTTATCGGTCTTGTGTTTTTGATTGCTTATTTGGTGTTTTTTCTTACAGGTCTGGCTTATGGTTTAGCTTTAGATAATCGGACGGCTGTAGATAAATGGGATGCAGATTATATTTTACTTGCAGAAGAATCGAATTCGAATCTAAGTATGTCCATGGTTCCCAGAAAAAATTTAGAGGAAGTGGAAGGAAATGAAAAAGCTCTGTTGGCACAAACTCCAGGAGTGGTAACTCAAGAAGGAAATGAAGATGGAGAGAAGATCACTGTAAGCTTTTTCGGGATCAATAAAGATGAGTTTATTATGCCGGAGGTTATAGAAGGAAAGGCTTTTGAATCCGATGCTCAGGCGGTAGCGGATATCAGCCTCAAGGACGAATATCAGGTAGATATCGGAGACAAGATAAAGCTTTCCGGCAATAAGAAGATCTTTGAAATCGTAGGATTTACGGAAGATGCAAAGTTTAATGTTTCTCCTGTTCTCTATATTTCAATTCCTGCTTATCAGGAAGTCCGTTTTGAGAAAACAGATTTGTCAGAAAATGCAAGGTTAAGCGGTGTAGTGGTAAAGGGAGATGTGGGTTCTTTCCCTGACGATATGGAAAACATCAGTATCTCAAGTTTTATTAACAATCTGCCCGGCTATAATGCCCAAGTATTGACCTTTGGATTTATGATAGGTTTCTTAATTGTTATAGCAGCTATTGTAATCGGGATATTTATTTATGTGCTCACCATGCAGAAAATAAATATATTTGGTGTAATGAAAGCCCAAGGGATTTCCAGCGCTTTTATTGCAAAATCGATTATCGCACAGACCTTTATTTTGTCTGCAGCAGGGATTTTGCTGGGGCTAGGAGGAACCTATTTAACCTCTATATTTTTACCGAGCACGGTTCCCTTCCAGAGCAATCCGATGTTTTTAGGGGCGATCAGTTTATTGATGCTTATTGTAGCAATACTGGCGGCGTTTTTCTCGGTTAGAGCTATTGTGAAGATTGATCCATTAAGAGCGATTGGGTAGAAAGGAAGACTATGAGTGCTATAGAATTTAAAAATGTGAAAAAACAATTTAAAGACGGAAATAATATAATAGAAGCTTTGAAAGAAACGAATCTTAAAGTAGAGATGGGAAGTTTTGTGGCTATAATCGGACCTTCCGGTTCTGGGAAATCTACTTTTTTAACATTAGCAGGGGGGCTTCAATCTCCTTCAGAAGGAGAAATATTAATCAACGACAACCCTTTCAGCGAAGTAGAAGAGAAGAAAAGAGCGAAACTGCGTTTTAAAGAAATGGGATTTATACTCCAAGCATCAAACTTGATTCCTTTTTTGAAAGTAAAAGATCAGCTGGTTCTTGTAGATAAAGTAAATGGCAGAAAAGGGGAAAAATCAAAAGAAGATCTATTTGAACAGCTGGATATCGCCGATCTGGCTAATAAATATCCGGACGAGCTGTCTGGAGGAGAACGCCAGCGGGTTGCGATTGCACGATCTTTATACAATGATCCCTCTATTATACTGGCAGACGAACCGACAGCGAGTCTGGATTCGGAAAGAGCCTTTGAAGTGGTGGAAATCTTAGCGAAAGAAACGAAATGCAAGAACAAGGCGACGATTATGGTTACCCACGATACACGTTTGATCGAGTACTGCGACCATGTGTATATTATGGAAGATGGTGTATTAAGGGAAGAAAAGGATCGGTCTCAGAAGAAAATCGAGACTCTTTGTAATTAAATAGAAAAGACCAAGAATAAAAGGCGCCCCTGAATCCGAATAAGGATTTAGGGGTATTTTAATGGATGGTTGTCCTAGTATTAAAATAAGTATTCGCGGAAAAGAGAATACAGGTTATAATAAATAGATAGGAGGATTGTATATGAATAAAGAATTGATAAAAGATATCCTTTTGGAACTTCACAAAGGAGAAGATATAGCCGTTTTAAAGAAAAAGGTTCAAGAAATGGAAGGTATGATTTCTTCTAAGGAGCTTGCAGAAGCGGAGGATCTATTAGAAGGATCCAGTATTCCCGTAGATGAAATCCAGCGTTTAAGTACGGCTCATACAGAACTTTTCAGTGGAAAATTAAAAGAAAAAGAAGTTTCCTATGGACATCCTGTGTTTGTTTTTATGGGAGAGAACAGAGGACTTGAAAAATTTATTGAAGAAAAATATAATCCGGCACTAGAGGCTTTTCTTGCAGACCAAAAAGAGAAAAATTTAGAAGAGTTCAGGGCACAAGTGGAAGAACTTAAAAAAGTCGGTATCCATTATGATAGAAAAGAGAATCTGTTTTTCCCTTATCTGGAAAATGCAGGCATTACGACACCTCCACAGGTCATGTGGGGGGTTGATGATGTGATCCGTGATCTTATCGGCAAACTATCTGATTCTCTAAAGGGCGATATTATGGTTAAAAGGGTTGAACTTGTCAGTCAAAGAGTATTAACTCAAGTTTATGAAATGATAGAAAAAGAAGACAAAATTCTTGTGCCTATGATTTTGGATTATTTGACAGAGGAAGATTTTATTTTAGCGGCTCAGGAAAGTGTTCATATGGGCTATGTCTTTAATCAGGGGATAGAAGGCGCATCGAACTCCGATGCCAACACATGGCTTTCTGAGAAGACAAAAGGCGAAATGAAAACACGAGCTATGGAAGAAGACAAGATACAGATTTCAAGCGGTAGCTTTTATCCTAAGGAACTGGAAGCTATGCTCAACACCCTTCCAACAGATCTAACCTACGCAGATAAGGATGATATTGTAAGGTATTATTCAGAGGGCAAGCATCAGGTATTTACAAGAACAAGAACCATACTGGGAAGAGACCTGTATCTCTGCCATCCTCCACAGCTCATTCCTGTTATTAAAGAACTGATCGCTGATTTTAAAAGCGGCAAAAAAGATGAGATGATTGTACCCATGCGAAAGGGGAATCGACTTGAGCTGATTCGTTATTATGCTGTCCGAGGCGAAGATGGAGAATATCTAGGAGTTGTAGAAGTCACAGAAGAAATTTCGGACCAGCTGGAGATGTTTAAGGATTTATAGTGAAGAAAAAATGATAAATTATATTCATATATAAAATAATTTATTATTTATCAGGCAGATATATTTTGCCCTATGTAATAGATACAAGGCTTATGTTCAATTTGGGGACCATAAAGGTAAAAAAAGGTCCCTTTTTTTATCTTTATTTAAGGCATTTCACAAACAAAAACAATTATGAACAAGCCTTTACAAATGGGAGAATTTAGAGGCTAATACTAGTGCTTTTGCAAGGTGGCGGGGTATAATATAGTTGCATTAAATAATAATTAAAATTTGGGAGGAAACAATGAAAAGAAAATTATTAACAGCAGCATTAGCATTAGCATCGGCTATGGTATTGGGATCTATAAGCCCAGCCTTCGCAGATACAGAGGTAAAAAACCTGGATTCAGCAAACTCAGTGAATACAGTACAGGCAGCGAGTGTTCAAGAAAAAAGGCTTTCTGCAAGAGAGGCTCGGAAAATGGTAATCGATCGTTTTGGCGGAATCATTGAGAAAATCGAATACACCTATGATGAAACAAATCCTCTTTATAAAGGAGAGGCATTAAAGCAGGGACAGAAAGTGGTCTTTGAAATCAATGCTAGAACAAGACAGTTTGTGAAATGGGATACTGGAAATGATAACCAATGGAACGAGTTTAACAGAGATCTTCCTAAATTTATAACGATGGATGAAGCAGCAAAAAAAGTGATTGCACAGTCTGGGAAGAAAAATACCTTTGTTCAAAAAATCGATTTTAAATATGATGGCAACGAAACGATCTATCAAGGAGAAGCCTTTAATCGTGGCGTTAAATATTCCTTTGAACTATATGCAGGAAAAGGAAGAAACTTTAAAAAGTTTGATATAAGCACTGGTGATGAAACATGGGCAAAACAGTATTCTAATGTCAACTAAAATATAATTAAATATCGAGAACGATAAAATAAAAAAAGCAGTGTGCTGAATTTGAGAAATTCCAGCACACTGTCTTTTTTATTTTTCGGAAGCTTCTTCAATTCCTTTCGGTGTAAGGGTCACAACAGCACTGAAGGGATTATCCGATTCTCTTGTTTGATTATCATACAGGTAGTTCAGATAGCCGTGAAGGAAAAGCCATTCCAGTTTTGCTTGATACTCTTCGTCTGCTGCAGCGTTTCCTGACTGCATACTGATAGTAAGCCTGTCTCCTTTTGTATAGTCGAGATCGTATTTGAGGGTGTCTTGGTATAAGTCCTGAAGCAATGCTAAAGGTTTGTTGGGATAACGGTCATACTCTACAAAATAAACTTCTTTATTGTTGTTTTTCATGATGGAATCCTCCTTATAGTTTATATACCCGTTCATCTCTGCAGAATTTATATCTCCAAATTTTCTAGTATATCGATCGTTTCGACAATGTGCCCGTCACCAGGATCGGTAATCAACTCAAAAGGATAGCCCATAACCACTGTTATGATTTCTTTGTCGTTTTTCTCTGCTAAGGAAACCAAGCAGACGCCGGCATCGTATGTAGTCCCGGATTTTCCCCCTATAATTTTAAAACCATTTTGGGGATATTTCGGGAGTTCTTTAAACAAAGTCGATTCCATAAGAAGGCCCTCCGGGTGGTTTACGGTACTGGAGGATTTTATAGAAGCTGTAGAAAGAACTTCCTTGAATTTGTCAGAGGTTAAGGCTTCTTTGAAAATATTCGCCATATCTTCCGCACTGGTATAGTGACCTTCTGTATCCAGTCCGACGGGGTTTTTAAAAGCGGTATGGGAGAGATCCAGTTCAGCTGCTTGTTCATTCATCATTGCTACAAAATTTTCTGTAGAGCCGCCTATATGATAAGCCATAGACCCTGCGCATTCTCCCCCGGAAGGAAGCATTGTACCATATAAAAGATCATTATAGCTGGTATTTTCATTTGAAACAAAACCGGCCATAGAGGCATTGTCTCGGACCATCCTCTGGTATACCTCTGGGACAATAGGTGCGGGCTGATCAAAATCAGAAACATTTTCTAATGTTACCAGAATAGTCATAAGCTTTGTCAAAGAAGCTGGCGCTTGTTCTTCTTGGCTGTTTTTTGTATAGAGAATCTCTTCGTCTGTAAGATTATAGACGTAGATACTTGTGGATTTATAATCTTTTTCCTCAAGGATAGCTGTGTTTGTTTCCCGAGGGGAGGGAGGCGCAAACAGATTCTCTATCACAACTTTTCGAATAAAGACTGCAATAATAACCAATAGAATAATAATTTGTATTTGTCGGATAGTCTGTTTTATTTTCATAATGCCCCCCTTATGAATTTTCTTAGATAATCCTATTATATCAAACACGGCCGATGATAGGAGCTGGTTATTGTTTATGGGCAAATTTTAAAGCTTATTTTTTTAAAAGGCTTAAAATAGTACAAAATGGGATATATATAATTATACCGAGGAATTTACTTAAAGATGGAAAATGTTTCTTCGATTGGGTATAATATAAGAGAAGATATAAAATTAAAATCAATCAAAAGAAGGAGGAAAATATGGATAAGGATATGAAAAAAGATATGGATAAAGACATGAAAGATCCGATGGATAAAAATGGCTTAGGTGAAAATCTCCCTAGTAAAAATGATACAAAAGGGAAAGAAACAGGAATTCATACAGCTGCCGGCTCTCCTGTAGATAACAATCAAGATACTATGACAGCAGGCGAAAGAGGACCCACTGTTCTTCAGGATCTTTGGATGATCGAGAAACACGCTCATTTTAACAGAGAAGTGATTCCAGAGAGAAGAATGCATGCAAAAGGCTGGGGGGCTCATGGTACATTCACAGTAACCCATGATATTACAAAATACACAAAAGCAAAAATATTTTCTGAGGTAGGCAAAAAAACAGAAATGCTGGCTCGTTTCTCTACTGTAGCAGGAGAAAGAGGAGCGGCGGATGCAGAAAGAGATATCCGCGGGTTTGCTCTTAAATTCTATACAGAAGAAGGAAACTGGGATTTAGTAGGAAACAATACTCCTGTATTCTTCTTTAGAGATCCGATGAAGTTTATCGATTTAAATCATGCGGTAAAGAGAGACCCACGTACAGGTCTTAGAAGTCCGAATACAAACTGGGATTTCTGGACATCTTTGCCGGAATCGCTGCTTCAAGTTACGATCATAATGACTGACCGGGGTATTCCAAGCTCCTTTAGATATATGCACGGATCTTCCAGCCATGCTTATTCTTTGATCAACGAAGATAATGAAAGAGTATGGGTTAAATTCCACTTCCGTTCTGAGCAGGGAATCCAAAACTTTACAGATCAGGAATCTGAAAAAGTTGTTGCAAAAGACCGTGAAAGTTCAGGAAGAGATTTATACGAAGCGATTGAAAAAGGAAAATTCCCTAAATGGAAAGTATATATTCAGGTTATGACGGAAGAACAGGCAAATGCTATGGAAAACAATCCTTTCGACTTGACAAAAATGTGGTTGAAAGAAGACTATCCATTTATTCCAGTAGGAGAATTTGAATTAAATAAAAATCCAGAAAATTTCTTCGCGGAAATCGAACAGGCAGCATTTGCTCCTTCTAATGTTGTTCCGGGGATCAGTTTTTCTCCAGATAGAATGCTTCAAGCTAGACTTTTCGCTTATTCAGATGCCCAAAGATACCGCTTAGGTGTAAACCATCACCAAATCCCTGTTAACAGCCCTAAGGGTGTAAAAAATCCTCATACATTCCATAGAGACGGACAAATGAGAATTGACGGCAACTTAGGTTCTGAGAACCACTATGAGCCGAACAGTTATGGAAACTGGACAGAGTTCCCTCATGCAGCTTTGCCAAAACAAGCAGGAGGAGATGTATACCGTTATGATTTCAGAGAGGACGATCACGACTACTTTACTCAGCCGGGAATGCTCTTTAGAGGTTTAACAGAGGATCAGCAGCAGGTTCTTTGCGAAAACACAGCGAGAAATATGGGAGATTCTACATTACAGATTAAACACCGCCATATTGCAAACTGTTATGCAGCAGATGAAAATTACGGAAAAGGTGTTGCTAAAGCCCTAGGTATTAATATTGACGATGTAGATTTAGAAACTGCAAATATGAGAACTTCAAAAGAAGGAAACGAAAAAGCAAACAATCTTCATCCAGATCTAAATGTACCAAGCGAAGATA
Organism: Gallicola sp. Sow4_E12; assembly: GCF_052116305.1. NCBI lineage: Bacteria > Bacillati > Bacillota > Tissierellia > Tissierellales > Peptoniphilaceae > Gallicola > Gallicola sp. Sow4_E12. The sequence goes on from NZ_JBQKLI010000005.1 coordinate 85,124, forward strand.
TGTCTGAGAAAGAATGGGAAGAAATCAAAACAGATTACGATCCGAAATCTTTTATTGATTGGGAAGAAGATCCATTCGTATTATAATTAGAATTTGATTTTAAAAGAAAACCCTAGAATAGCTTTCAGCTTTTCTAGGGTTTTATCGATTTATAAGACTCCAGTAAAGAGCGCTTTTAAAGAAAGGTACCAGCGCAGCAGACATAGGGAATAAAGGAAAAAGTATGAGGATTTATCATTTTCGCAAAAACAGAATGAAAGGGCAGCATCTTTATACCATTTTCGGAGAGGCTCCGGAAGAAAATTATCAAGTATATCAGTTAAAGGGGAGCAAATGCCAATATCATATAAAAAACATGAAAGGCAGAATACTAGCGAGAATTATACCGGGAAGATTTAGAGAAGATAGAATTATGGTTTATTTCAATCAGCAGACTATGGAAGCTGGCAGAGACAAAGATCATTATTTTATGAAATACTATCCTTTCAATAGAAATATCTCTATAGAAGGTGAAGCCTTCCATAGTATTCAATGGGTGATTGAGGATGAAAAAATCCTCTGTCAAAGGAATGTAAGCATGTTTAAAGAAAAGGAAGAGTGGATTTTTTATAAAGAAGATATTGAAGAGATGATTATTGTTCTCTTTTGTATTTCTTATATGGAAATGAAAAAATTATAAGCGGCGGGGTGAGAAGATGAATTTTTTAGAAAACCTTGATCCGATTTATTTTCGGATATTCTTTTTTATAATTGTTTCATTTATAATTTATTTTGTAATAAAGAAAGTATTGGATTATTTGTATCCTGTGCTATACAACAGAAATAGATGGTATTTGGCTAAAAAAGGCGGAAGATTTTTAACGTTAATAGGAATTGTCATTCTTTTCTTAGTTGTTTTCGGGGATCGTTTCAGCAATATGGCCACGATCGTAGGATTGACGGGTACAGGGCTGGCCTTTGCTTTGCGGGAAGTCATTGTCAGTTTTGCCGGATGGATAGCCATTATGTTTGGAGATTTCTTTAAGGTAGGAGATCGTGTTCTCTTGGGAGGTATTAAGGGGGATGTGATTAATCTAGGAGCTGTAAGAACAACCCTCATGGAAATCGGAGACTGGGTAGGCGGAGATCAGTATAATGGACGGATTGTACGAGTGTCAAACAGTTTTATTTTTACTCAGCCTGTCTATAATTATTCGGCAGATTTTTCCTATGTATGGGATGAAATAAAAGTTCCGGTTCGTTTTGGCAGCGATACAGAGAAAGTTCGCAAGATTTTATTAGAGACTGCTTGCGAATATATAGGAGATATATCTAATGACGCTAAGAATCAGTGGACAATGATGAGAAGAAGGTTTCAAGTTGAGAATACAAAATTAGAACCGCAGGTATTTTTGGTTTTTGATGATAATTTTATTGAATTAAGTCTGAGATATTTAGTACGATTTGATGAAAGGAGAATAATCAGAGACCAGCTGTCAACAAGGATTTTAGAAGAGCTGAACAAGTATCCCAACCAGATTGAGATTGCTTCCGAAACTGTTGAAGTAACGGTTCAAAAGATGAAAGAACAGCATAATAACTCAATGGGGAATGAGATATGAAAAGAAAAGGTTTGAAAAGAATTATAGAGAAACAGGAACTGGATATTCTCAAGAATATCCTCAAAAACAGCAGAAACATTGTTTTTTTCGGGGGAGCAGGTGTTTCTACAGCTTCCGGGATTCCGGATTTCAGGTCGAAAAATGGGATTTATCGAAAGAAAAGCTACGGAAAATACTCCAACGAATCGATGCTCACCCATCGTTATTACGAAGAAAACAAAGAGGAGTTTTTAAGAAAATACCGCAACAGCTTGAAATCCACACCAAAGCTGCCTAATTCCGCTCATTATGCCCTTAAGGAATTAGAAGACAGGGGACAGCTCAAAGCAATTATCACACAAAATGTAGACGGTCTTCATCAAAAGGCAGGTTCTAGAAATATTATAGAACTTCACGGAAACCACGGAAGACAGTATTGTGAAAGCTGCGGAGAACGATACGAAGCTTCCTGGTATTTGAAAAAGGAAGGGATCAGAAAATGCGACAGCTGCGGCGGTATCGTTCGTCCGGAGATGGTGCTTTTTGGCGAACCCTTGGATAACCATAGAATCGAAAAGGCGAAAAGAGCTGTAGAAGAAGCGGACACCTTTATTATCGGCGGTTCCTCCCTTGCTGTGTATCCTGCTGCAGGTCTTCTAAGACACTATAAGGGCCGGCAGATGATTCTAATCAACGAAGAACCGACTAAAAAAGACAAGTCTATGGACTATATTATTTATGATGATATATCAAAGATTTTGCATCAAATAATCTAAAAAAAGGAAATCCTGCCGGGACTTCCTTTTTTAGATTATTTATCATTTTGTCCAAATCTTCTTTTTAGATTGCTGTCGATAAGGGAATAAAAGTTTTCCGCATCGATATGAAGAGCCAGCTGCCTTACATCAGGAATTGAGGAGATGGAATAATAATTGTCGTAGATATTGCTGGTCATTACAATATTCATAAAAGAGCGGGCTTCGTTTTTGTAGCTGGATGCGTAAAGAAATGCATCAATGAGTGCATCGGAAATTCTTGCTTTATTATTATCATCGAGAATATCACGGGCATATTCTTCCAAGGCAGAGCGAAGGACGATGGCTCTTCGGATAATATAGGATTTATCTTCCAGATTGTTCTGATTCAGGGAAATAATATCGAGAGCTCCCTTGATTCTGCTGACAAAATCCGTTCCTTTAATATTTTGGAAAGTGAGAAGTTCTTCTTTGGTTTTCGGAAAGAAGTTTTTAAAGGAGGTGGAAGTGGCTCCGGCAAAAAAGAGAACACAGTTATTGATTTTTCTCATATTTCCCCCGCTATGATTTTGAATTTCGTTATGGGGGGAGGGGTATTCACCGTCTTCCATGATCGACAGATAATATTTCAGCCAGCCCCTCGGCTCGCCCTCATAAGCTGCATCGAATTCGTCGATAAATACAAATTTGATTCCAGGGTTCTCATCATCCATTGCTGCTAATTTTTCGTAAAAGTCCTCTACACTATTGAGCTGGGAAACATTGATCGTATAGATGCCCTTGTCTTCCAGTTTTTTGTTGGAAGCAAAATAACGGACGATGTTTTTTACTTTAAAAGATTTTCCGCTTCCAGGAGGTCCGAAAACAACAATGCTTAAGGGTTTTAAGCTTTTTTTGCCGGACTGGATTAAAACATAATAACGCTCGATGGATTTAATGATAGACATGAGCTGGCGGAGTTCTTCGGAATCGGAAATAATAAGATCTCCAATTTTCCTTAAACCGATCATTTTTTGTATATAATCGAATCCGTAAAGTATAATATCCTTCGCGACGGAATCATATCCTTGTTTATAAGATTCATATTCTTCGTTTAGAATATCTAAAACACCGTATTTGTATCCGATATAATTTTTTGTCCCGCTTTCGAGAAGGATAATATAATAATTTTCCAGATTATGAGTATGAATCGGGCAGCTTTTTACAAAGGAAGATCTGCGTTCCAGATTGTTGAGTACTTGGTAGAAGAGAAGGATTTCGTCCTCCATTTTTATAATATAGGTAAACTCATTTACATGAATTAAAAATCTGGGGAGCTTCTTCAGTTCGGATATTTTGTCGTTATAATGATATAGTTTCATAAAATCATCTACAGTATTGTCGATGCCTACATCTTGGCTGATTTTATAATCCAGCTTTCGAAGAATGCTTAAGCTGATGATTACATTTTCCCCTTGGAAGGTATCCACATTATGAATAAAAAACTCAAAGGTGTTTTGTGTATCAATAACGAGGTTTTTTTCGTTTTCTACCATATCTGCATAGTATTTTAACTCTTTAAAGTAGATTCGGCGTTTATGAAAATCCGTAATAATCGAAGAATTACTGCTCATGATTTCCTCCTTTATTTTTAAGAAGATTAAATGATTTTTCTATAGTACGTATTCCAGTTCCCGAATAATGTTTTGCCCCTTCTTTTCCGGGAAGTTCGTTTTGAATCAGAGATTTTTCGAAATCTTTTTCCATCTCCAAAGCCAGATAGCGGATATCTCTTTCGTTCAGATTGATAAAATCAGCCTTTGTATCGAATTCGAATTTCTTTAAATCTTCTAAGATCGTTTCGTCTTCTATAGGAACCATAACCATTATTTCTGGACGAAGTCTTAAGGGATCCAAGGCAATACCAATTATATTCAGAGGAAGAGACAGATCCATAGAATTTACCAAACGATGATAGATGTGCAGGTCTTTTACTTTATAATCGCTGTAGTCTTTGGGAGATAAATTTTCTTTAGCGGATGCAGGCAGAGTTGTATGATAGGAGGGAATGTTATAGGAAAAGTCCCGAACTCCTCCGCCTAAAAAGATTTCCCGTATCAATTCCCGTATGAGGAAATGGTCGATCTTAAGATCTTCCAGCAATAAGGGCAGGTCTTCCTTGGATAGTTTCTGGTTTTTCAGCTTTTCATAGAAGGAGCTTCCTGTTTGAAAAATAGTCGAAGGCATAACATTATAGCCTTCTATTACATTTGCGTGTTTTCTCTGCTGCCGGATTAAAACGACATAGTTGTCTTTTTCCTTAAATAAAAGAGCGAAAGAAATGCCCATAGAAAAGTAGGAGCTGGAAGTTTCTTTATTTTCGAGAGCAGATAGAAACATTTTTAAGTCTTTCTTCCATTGTTTAAAGAAGGTTCTTTCTTTAATCCAGTTTTTAATCTGAATCTTAGAAAGAGGATCTGTATAATCTTTTTTTGGAGGGATGCTGTTTGTTAAGAGATAAAGATAATAATTCGAATGGCTGATTGTGGTTCTATATTCTGAAAAGCTGATATCTAGTTCAAGCTCATTTTCCTTTTCTTTAAAGCCTTCAAAATTAACAGTGGCGCCAGTGCTGCTGGATTTTTCTTTTAAAACACTATAGAGATAATGGAGGTAGAAATAGTCTTCATCAGAACGAATCTTTTTGTTTTTCTCCTTAATATTAAAATGCAGTTTTTCCCAAGAGTCATTGTTTTTAAAAAGAATATCTGAAACGATAACTTTTCCCTCTTTGTTTAAATGAAGGAGATCTCTGCCTTCTTCCAGGGAAAACATCTCTTCTTCCAAGAGTTCTTTTACAATGAAATAAGCTTTTGAAAATTCTTTTTTATTAAAGTCGTTGATTTCTTTGTTTCGAGGATAGTTTTTATAAAAAAGAGAGTTATACTTTTGAAGGAGTTCTTTGTTAGAAGTATCAAACTTTTTTTCGAATAACCCGATCTCTTTTTCTAATTCCAGATGATATGGACTTTGATCAAAGCTCCACTGAAAACCTACCATATTAGAAAGATATTGATGGATATACAGTATCTCCTGCTCATTTTCTTTGGATAAGCCAATTGTTTTCAAAGCCTTCGAAAGAACCGCTTTTTCTAATTCATTATAGAAAGAGGGAGAAGATCGGCGGATTATAGGGGCTGAAGTGTTTATAGATTCTTTTCCTAAATAGATATAGAGGATATTGTCAGTATGGATTTCTTTTTCTTCAAAAATATACTGAATAAAAATCTGGTCCTTTGTATTGGGGATATAAACCGGTGTTTTATTTTGTTTGAAACAGTTTGTATTTACATTCAGACCCATAATATTCTGGAAAAAGGTCATATCTTCGATACTTTCTTTCAAGCTGAACACATTGTATAAAAGACTTATGGAAGGAAGGGCTTCCTGAAAGTCTGTGTTTTTCAGCATATTGCTTAAGTGAATATAATAATCATCTTTATGATTCATAGAAGTCTCCTTAGAATTGTTCAAAAGAATAGACAATGGTGAAAACGATATCTTAAAGTATACTTCTTGTTTCCGTTAAAGTAAAGAGAAGAGCTGAAATGGGCTTATCATTCTATTTAAAAAAAAAGAAAAACGTTTATCTTTTATAAGGAAAGGGTAAAAAATATTTAATTTATAATAAGGAGGAGCGTTATGAAGAAAATCTTTAAAGTTTTATTCCTATTTCTATTAATGGTTACGGCAGTATCCTGCGGGGAGCAGAATACATCAGAACAGAAGCAAGAAACTGCAGCAGAAGAGAAGGCAGAGGAAAAGAAAGAGAAAATTAAAATCGAGATTCTGATTCCAGGAAATAAGGATGATAACGGATTTATGGAAGCGGCTTATCGAGGTTATGAAAAGATCCGAGCAGAGATCGGAAATGTTGAAGTGAATTACATATCGGATGTGTCTGCCACATCAGAAGAAAAAGCTTTAACAGGAGCGATGAGAGAGATGGCAGAGAAAAAGCCGGATCTTATAATAGCTCAAGGGGGACAGAATAATAAACCGGCAGAAGTGGTCAGCAAAGAATTTCCAGAGGTGAAATTTATCGTAATCCAAGGAAATGTAAAAGGGGGAAATTTAGGAAGCTATTCAGTAGACCAAGAACAGTCAGCTTATCTAGCAGGGGCATTAGCGGGATATATGTCGAATTCAGGAAAGGTCGGTCATTTGTCAGGAGCATGGCCACAGCCGGGGTTAAATGCACGGGCAGCATTCTATAACGGACTGATAAGCGTGAGACCCGATGCAGAGTTTTATACTACATTTACAGGAAACTTAGACGACACAGAACTGAACAAATATGCAGCAGCAAGGCAATTAGAACAGGGAGCAGACGTAATCTATACTATGCTTAACGGCGGAAGAGCAGGCGCAACAGAAGCGATTAAAGAAAAAGCTTCTGATACCTACGAAATTGGAAATGTTATAGACTGGACAAAAGAAGATGAAGTTTTTATCGGATCTGCTGTAGCGGATTCCAGTATCGCTATTTTCAATGCGGCAAAAGATTTTAGCGAAGGGAAATTAAAGCTGGGCGAAGTGAATACAATCGGCTTGGAAGAGAAAGAAGTAGTTGCGATCACTATGTCTGATAGAGTACCTCAGGAAACAAAAGATAAAGTTCTGGAAATAAAAGACAAGATTCACTCTGGAGAGATCAAAATCAGTACAGAATACACCGGTCAGGAATTTGACCCGAATACGGGAGATTTTGTGGGGCAGGATTATAAAGAAAAACTGAAATAAATAAGAAGACCTCTCAATTATGAGAGGTCTTCTTATTTATTTATTGATTTAAAAAGGATGGGCTGATTAATCGGTAATATTTTCACCTTTATAGGCATGTTCATAGATATCTTTAATGATCTCAGGTGTGGTTTCTCTCGGATTTGTGAATGTACAAGGATCCGCTTGGGCAACTTCGCACATTTCAGAAAGTTCGGAAGCGAACTTGTCTTCATCTTCTAAACCAAAACCTGCATCTTTTAATGTAAGCGGAATATTCAAGCTTTCGTTTAATTCTTTAACAGCTTTCGAGAAGTCTTCCACTCCTAATTCTTCTTCGATCCATGCAACTTTATCTGTAGCTTTTCGGTTAAACTGTGTAACATAAGGAAGAAGAATCGCATTCGCCAAGCCATGTGTGATACCGAAACGGCCGCCTAGTATATGGGCCATAGAGTGAACGATACCTAAGGAAGCAGAAGACGTAAAGGCCATGCCTGCCATAGCAGAAGCGTTGTGCATTTTTTCTCTTGCTTCCATATCATCTGGGTTGTCATATGCTCGTTTTAAATATTTGAAAATAAATTTCACAGCTTGAATGGCAAGGGCATCTGCATAATCGTTTGAAGCACTGGATACAATCGCCTCTGTAGCGTGAACGAGTACGTCCATTCCTGTATTTGCTGTGATTTTCTTAGGCATTTTCGCAGGAATAGAAGGATCGATAATTGCTACATCTGGAACCATCCATTCTGAAACTAACGGATATTTGATATGTTTTTTTGTATCTGTAATAACAGAGAATGCTGTGATTTCAGAAGCGGTACCGCTTGTAGAAGGGATACAGCATAGTTTTGCTTTGTTTCTTAATTCTGGACAGGTGCCGGGAGTGACAATATCTTCAAAGGTCAAATCGGGATGCTCGTAAAAAGCCCACATCGCTTTCGCAGCATCCATGGAAGATCCGCCGCCCAATGCAATAATCCAGTCTGGTTCGAACTCCAACATCTGGTCTCTTCCAGCATATACAGTTTCTACAGAAGGGTTTTGTTCTACTTTATCAAAAAGAGATGTTTCAAAGCCGCCTTCTTTTAGGATAGAATCAACTTGATCTGTAAAACCGCCTTTCTTCATAGAACTTCCGCCAGTGATAATAATTGCTTTTTTACCTTTTAGATTTTTTAATTCTTCTAAACTTCCTTCGCCAAACACAATGTTTCCAGGTATTTTTAGATTGCCTACTGTCATAATTTCCTCCTTTATGTTAACAAAAGTATTTTGTCAGATATATATTTAACACTTAACTATAGTATACCCCTTGCAGAGCAGATTGCAAGAAATTTAGCTGAGATTAATAAATTATAAATAGAAAGAAGAGGTCTAATCCCTAAAACTTGAGCATTAGAATTTTTACAATATTTAAACAAATGGATAAAAGATTATTTTCTTCGGAATAAATATTAATAATAGCAAAGTGCTTTAATTCGGTTACAAATTTGTTATAATAATAAAGAAACTATAAATAAGGGGGAGAATTGATGGGAGCACCTAGAGTTATTTGTACTAGAAATAATATTTTTTACGGGGATATCCGAAAAGCTATGTGCGAAGGGGCACGTACAAAAGAAGAAGTTATGGAACAGGCAGGAGTCTGCGGCGAATGCGAAGGCTGCGAGAGCGAACTTCAAGGAGTACTAGATTCTCTTTGCGGATGCAAAGGAGTTTCTATGGAGGAAGTCATAAATGCAGTGAATAATGGAGCAGACACGGTAGAAAAAGTAATGGAAGAAACAACGGCAGGTACGGACTGCGGCCGCTGCAAAGCGTTAATTGCGAATGTAATTGAATTAGGAAGATAAAAAAAATCTATTAACCCTAGGGTTAATAGATTTTTTCTTTACCAAATACCTAAGAAATGCTGAAGAATCAGAGAGACCGCTGTGATTCCAATCCAGCAGCATAATCCCAATAAAAGAGGTTTTGCGCCGGATTTTATCATCTGAACAATATTTGTATTGAGTCCTATGGCAGTCATAGCCATAATAATGAAGAATTTGCTTAAGCTTTTTAATGTTGTGAAAAACTGAGGATGAAAACCAAAGCTTGCAAGGATGGTTGTAATAATAGAAGCCGCGATAAAAAGAAGGATAAAAGCCGGTATTACACTTTTTATGGAGAGCTTCTTATGTTTGCCTTCTTTTTTGTTTTGAAGGATCGATAATACGATAGTTATAGGAATGATAGCCAATGTACGAGTCAGTTTTACTGTAATCGCGTTATCTAAAGTTTGAAATCCTAAATTATGTAAAGAATCCCAAGTAGATGCTGCGGCAGTTACCGATGAGGTGTCGTTTATTGCAGTACCGGCAAAAACTCCAAAAGCATGCCCGCTTGTTGTATCAAAACCAATCATTCCTCCAAGCCACGGAAAAAGAACAGCAGCTAATACGTTAAAAAAGAAAATGACCGACATAACTTGAGCGATTTCCCGATGATCTGCTTCAATGACAGGAGCTGTAGCTGCAATAGCAGAGCCTCCGCAGATTGAAGATCCGACACCGATAAGGATGGCAGATTTTTCAGGAATAGCCAAAGATTTCTGCATAAAAAAGCTTATTATAAGCGATGTTGCAATCGTTGATATTATAATCGGCAGGGATTCTTGCCCTGTTTCTAATATAACGGATAAGTTAAGACCAAATCCTAATAATACTACAGCCAGTTGTAGAACTTTGGAAGAAGTAAAACGGATTCCGGGCTGCCATTCATCATACTTAACAATCCATGAATGGAAAATCATACCAATGATAATTCCAAAAACAGGTCCCCCAATAATAGGAAAAAAGGAGCCTAGCAGAAAAGCAGGCAAAGCTAAGATAAAGCTGATGAGAACGCCTTTGTAAATAGTTGAGATATTCATGTTTTCCTCCTTAAAATTAAATTGCTAATGTATTTTAACGGAAAAGAAATCATAAGTCTAGTTAATATAAAAAATATGTTGTATGTATAATATAAATATAGATAAATTGTAGGCAAAAAAAATCTCTAAGGCCCCATAGAGATTTTTAGTAAATATTTTTATGAATTGTAAAGAAAGCTATTTATTATCCGGGCTGCATTTGGGGCAGATGCCTTTTATCAGAAGCTGGGTATCTTCTACGGTAAATCCAGACAAATCATCTGAAAGTACAGAATCCGGTTTTAATTCTATATCGTAAATATGGCTGCATTTGCTGCAGATAAAATGACCATGAGGGTGATCAGCGATTTCATAACGGTTTTCGTCTTGGTTGGTGGCGATCATGTGTATAAGACCCTTTTGAGTGAAGAGTTTTAAAGTGTTGTAAACGGTAGCCTTAGATAAAGCAGGGGACTCTTTTTGCAAGACGCGATTGATCTCATCTGCAGTAGGGTGGCCCTCTTGCTTCATGATATAGTCTAGGATGATAATCCGTTGATGAGTAGGCTGAATACCGCTTTCTCTTAATTTTTCAACAACGGGATTAAAAGTATTCATGATTCGATTCCCCCCTTTTTGCACATTTATTCTATATTTATAATAGTTACAAAATTGTAGAATGTCAAGGATAACAGGAAAAGGACAGGTAAAAACCAGGGCAGAAAAATAGTGCAGCCCTGGTTTAATGTCTATATATTTATCCTTAGAGAAGCGGTACAGCAAAGCCAAGCACAGAGGTTTACTGATCCTTACGGCGTACAGATAATAAGGACTGCTTTAGCTCTTCTTCCATAAGAAGGAGTTCTTTTTCTGCTTGGATTCGCTTTTCCCGGCCTTGTTCTTGAATGGTAATCGTTTCTTGAATCGTATCGATCAGATCTCTGTTTACTTTTTTTAAACTTTCCATATCGATGATACCGCGTTCCGATTCTCTGGCTGTTTCAATGGTATTTGTACGGAGCTTTTCGGAGTTCTTTACTAAGAGCTCATTTGTAGTATCATTAACAGATTTTTGAAGCTTTAATGCATTTTCTTGGCGCAGAAGTCCGATAGCGATAATAATCTGGCTTTTCCATAGAGGAATTGTATTTAGTATCGCTGTTTGGATTTTATCGATCAGCATTTTGTCGTTATTTTGTATCAGTTTTATCTGAGGAGCTGTTTGGATGCTCATTTGTTTTGAGAGTTTAAGATCATGCACTTTTTTCTCGAAACGGTTTACGGTGTCTTCAAAGTCTCTCACAAGCTGTGCGCTCATGGGGTCGTTGGAGGATACTGCTTCTTGGCGCAGTTTAGGAATGGTTGTATTCCTGGTTTCTTCAATTAATTCTTCCCCTGCAATGATATAGAGCTGCAGATTGTTAAAATATTCCAGATTCTTTTCGTATAAATTATCAAACAAAGCAATATCTTTCATCATTTGGAGTCTTGCTTGATCCAGCTGATCCTCGATGCGATCGATTTGAATTTCTACTGTTTCGTATTTCGCATTGAAGCGGTCCATTTTTTTACCGAAAGAAGAAAAGAAAGGAATATTATCAAAAAAGCCTTTTTTTGTTTCGAGATCTTCGATTTCCAGATCTTTTACCTGAAGCATAAGCTCGCTAAGGAGAGGACCTACTTCGCCGGTATCTTTGTTGTGGATTTTTGTAAGGATCGTATCGGAAAAGTCGGATAGATTTTTTTGAGCGCCCACACCAAATGTTATAGTCTGAGAAGAGTCTAAAAGGTTAATGCCTTCTTTTATTTCTTCAACTTTTTTTCGCTCTTCTAGTGTAAGGATTTCTTTTTTTTCGGCAATTTCCTTGATTGCCTCTGCTCGAAGTTCTTCAGGATCTGTTTGTACAAGTTCTTGAGCAGCTGTTTTATTTTTCAAATCATTTAGATTAATGTCTCCCATTTCAACCTCCTGTTTAAATAGTACTAGGTATAAAACGTCAGAGCCGAAAGTTTTAAATTTTAATTTCCTAGACTCGGATTTCTACGAACGACTCCCTTTTCTTTTACTATTTTATCAGATAACTCCTTATTTATACAGACTGCTGTGAAAGTGAAGCGTTCTAAAATAAAAGAGGATGATAATTATAAAAAAGAGAAGGAAAATAGAACGATCTAAAAATAAAATTCAAGGTTATTAAAAAAATGTCATGAATATAGTATAAGAATAAAGTTTATGGTAAAATACTGTTATTTCAAATAAGAATGGGTATATAAATTTTGCTGGTAAATATTTATCAGTAAAATTGTAAAATTGATGTTTGGCTCAAAATGAACTTGGTATATGTCACACACCCATCATTTTGCGAACATTTATGTCCGATTAAATGATAAATTATTAACGATTTATCAAAAAAATAATGAGGAGTGAAAATATGAAAAAAGTATTATTTGGTATTGCATTAATTGCTGCATTAGGAATAGCAGCTTGTGGAAATCAGCAGAAAAGTACATTCAATGATGGTGAATATACAGGAACTGCTGCAGGTTATGGCGGAGATTTAGAAGTAAAGGTTACAGTAGCCGAGAACAAGATTAATAATGTAGAAGTTGTTACTCATAGCGAAACAGCAGGAATCTCTGACGAAGCTATTTCAGAAATTCCTAAGAAAATTGTCGAAGCACAAAACACGGAAGTAGACGTTGTGTCAGGTAGTACCGTAACATCAGATGGTATAAAAGCGGCAGCAGCAGATGCGTTAACTCAAGCAAAATAAGCGGAAAGATCTCCTCTGGAGATCTTTTTTTATTTCTTTTTATTTCAAAAAAAATGGGTATCAATAGATTAGAGTTTACAAAAACAATTGTATGAGGAGGTTTATTATGAAATTCTTCGATAAAGCACCATCCAAAGGGGAACAAGCTGTAGATGTTATGAGAAATATTTCTTTTGTATTAAAAGTTGTATCTATGCTCTTAACAGTAGCACTGTTTATAGCAGTGCAAATGGGTTATGACGAATAATAAGACAGCAGAATAGTAAAAGTTTGTAAGGATGCACTCAGTGCATCCTTATTTTAGTGGAAGAGCTTAAAAGAGGGGAGAGGGGAGTTGTGGTGGAAACGTGGGGCATGTTTCTTTTGGATTTAAAGAGCGAAAAATCATCGTATTTCTTGAAGTGCTATTGCTTGAATATGGAAATATAATGGAAGGCTAATACTAAGAGCAGTAAAAAATGTATCGTTTTTATTTTGATTTAATAGGTGGTGGATAAAAGTATTTATAAGGATTTGAGTATAATTGAGGAAATAGTTTTCTTAGGGTAAAAGTTGGGGTTATACTTGAGTAAAAGGGTAGTAAATGGTTTACTACTTTCATGTTTTGCTGTACAATAGCAATTATTAGGCTGTATATAAGGAGGAAGAGATGAAAAAATTTACTAAAATATTAATGACAGGGTTATTATCGGCTATGCTTTTAGCTTCTTGCGGAAATAACCAGCAGAATATAGATTCAAGCAATCCTGGAAGCGGTGAAGCGCCAAGCGGAGCAAAAAAAGTAGGTGTTATCCAGCTTGTAGAGCATGAAGCTTTAGACAGCTCTTATAATGGTTTTGTGGAAGGTCTAAAAGAAGCTGGATTCAATGATGGCGAAAATCTTGTCATCGATTTTAACAACGCTCAAGGAGATCAAAGCAATACGACTACTATTGCTCAAAAACTGAAAAATGACAATCCAGATTTGATCTTTGCTATCGCAACTCCAGCAGCTCAGGCTGTTGCAAATCAAACATCAGAAATACCGATCGTAATTACCTCTGTTACCGATCCGAAAGTTGCAGGACTTGTGGATTCGAATGAGGCTCCAGGAGGAAATGTTACCGGGACATCGGATTTAACACCAGTAGAAGATCAAATCAATTTGATTAAGGAAATTCTTCCAGAAGCAAAACGATTAGGTGTTATGTATACTTCATCCGAAGACAACTCGATTTTACAAGCAGAAATGGCAAAAACTGCAGGAGAAGCTGCAGGTTTCGAAGTCAGCGAATATACTGTTTCTAAAACAGAAGATATTATGGCAGTGTCCCAGTCGGCTATAGGAAAGGTAGATGCTATTTACATTCCAACAGATAATCTTCTAGCTGCAAATATGACAGCTGTATCACAGATAACAACACCAGCTAAAATTCCTCTAATCGTTGGCGAAAAAGGAATGATGGAGCAGGGCGGTCTTGCTACAAAAGGTATCGACTATTTAGAATTAGGAAAACAGACAGGGGCTATGGCAGCAAGAATTCTAAATGGCGAAAAGCCTGCAGATATGCCTATCGAATATCAAGAAGAATCTGTTCTTTATGTCAATCAAAAAGTAGCAGACGAACTAGGAATCACTTTGCCGCAAAGTGTTTTAGATCAAGCGAAATAAGGAGCACAAATGGAATTTATACTTGCATTGCAAGGTGCAGCCGCCCAGGGGGTTCTCTGGGCGTTGTTGTGCCTAGGAACATATATTACATTTAGATTATTGGACTTTCCGGATCTATCTGTAGACGGAAGTTTTGCTACAGGCGCTGCAGTAACCGCGATTATGATGACAAATGGAGTGAATCCCTTTATTTCATTAATTGTCGCTACGATTGCAGGGGCAATAGCAGGCATGGTAACAGGGTTTCTTCATACGAAATTCAAAATTCCGGCAGTATTGGCTGGGATTTTAACACAAATCGCTCTTTATTCTGTAAACTTGAGAATCATGGGAAGAGCGAATCTCCCATTGCTGAGATTTGACACAATCTTTACAGGAGCGTCGAATCTTTTTGGAAGTATTGGACTAAACCTTTCTGTGGATCAGGTAGCTCTTATTGTAGGGATCCTTATTATTATCCTTACCATTTCCATTCTTTATTGGTTCTTTGGAACAGAGATCGGGTCTGCAATTCGTGCTACTGGAAATAACGGAGCGATGGTTCGGGCTTTAGGACAGAATACAGATACAACGAAAGTAATAGCATTAATGGTATCCAACGCCCTTGTAGGTCTTTCAGGAGCCTTAGTAGCTCAATATCAAGGTGCGGCGGATGTAGGAATGGGAGCTGGAGCTATCGTAATCGGTTTAGCATCTATTGTTATCGGAGAAGTGCTATTTCCTCGTGTAAAGACTTTCTGGGGAGCCTTGGCAGCTATCGCTATAGGATCCTTTATCTATAGAGCTATTGTAGCAGTTGTTCTTCAAATGGGAATGAATACAAATGATTTAAAACTGCTCACTGCAGTTATCGTTGCTTTAGCGCTGGGCATTCCTGTGATGCTTCCTCGTAAAAAAAGCAAAACTCAAAATGTGTAGGAGGGGAAAATGTTAGAATTAAAAGGAATCAGCAAAACCTTTAATCCCGGCACCATAAATGAGAAAAAAGCGATCACAAATCTCGATTTATCTATTCTCGAAGGAGATTTCATCACTGTAATCGGAAGCAATGGCGCAGGAAAGTCTACAATTTTAAATTTAATTTCAGGAGTAATTCCCATAGATTCTGGAAAGATGCTCTTAGAAAATCAAGATATCACAAATATGAAAGAGTTTAAAAGAGCGGCCTTCTTAGGGAGAGTTTTTCAGGATCCTATGCTGGGAACAGCTGGAAACATGATGCTGGAAGAAAATCTTGCCATGGCAAACCGCCGCGGAAAAAGCAGAGGACTTGCTTGGGGAATTACGGACAAAGAAAGAGGACTGTTCAAAGAAAAGCTTAAAACTTTAGACTTGGGATTAGAAGACCGTTTAAAAGCGAAGGTGGGTCTTCTATCTGGAGGGCAAAGACAAGCTGTAACGCTTCTTATGGCGACACTGCAGCAGCCGAAACTTCTATTATTAGACGAACATACAGCAGCTCTTGACCCAAAAACAGCTGCAAAAGTTTTAGAAGTAACGGATAATCTTGTACAGAATAATCGCTTAACAACCCTTATGATTACCCATAATATGAGAGATGCAATCCGTTTGGGAAACCGTCTGATTATGATGAATCAGGGAAAAATTATTTACGATGTAGAAGGGGAAGAAAAGAAGAATCTTACAGTAGAAGATCTTCTGAAAAAATTCGAAGTCATGAGCGGAGAAGAATTAACAAACGACAGTTTATTATTAGGTTAGTTAAAGAGACGAAGAAATTCGTCTCTTTTTTATTTGTTCTTCCCAGAACTCAAAAGGATTTGCGGATCTTGATATGAATCGAGGAAGGTTACAAGTCAATTACGGAAAGACACTTACCTATGTCTTGACACAAATTACTTACCCATGTCTTGATCAGGCTTACCCATGTCGTGATCAGACCCCGCCTTTCTCTTCCCTACTTCCTAAAACCTATAACCTATTCCCTATCTTTTTCTATCTTTTCCTCCGTAACTCCACTCTTTATTTTCGATCTTTATAACCTCGAATAATTGGGTAGCTATAAAGTACAGAGAAAGGGGTGCAGTTTATGAAAATTATTGTTATTGGAGGTACGGCAGCGGGTCTTTCTGCTGCTTCGAAGATAAAGAGAGAACATAAGGATTGGGATGTTTCTGTATATGAGAGATCTGGTTTTACCAGCTACGGTTCCTGCGGGCTTCCTTATTATGTACAGGGAATTATTGAAAAGCCTGAGGACTTGATGCATCTCACAGTAAAGGATTTAGAAGAAAAAAGAGGAATTAAAACAAAAATCCGCCACGAAGTGATAAAGCTTGATCATAAGAATAAAAAGATTGTGGTTAAAGATTTGGAAAAAGGGGAGGAGTTTGAAGATCATTATGACGAGATCGTCTTAGCTACAGGAGCCTCCGCTTCTTTTCCTCCGATTAAAGGAATCGATACAGGGGAAGTGTATACTCTTCGTCAAGTGGAAGACGGGATTAAGATTCGAAAAAAGGCCGAGAGTTCATCTTCTGCAGTGATCCTCGGCGGAGGTTATATCGGACTTGAAATGGCGGAAGGTTTAAAAGGTCAAGGTTTGGACATTCACTTAGTGGACCGAAACGAAGGGTTCTTTAAAGCTTATGAAAAAGATCATTCAGAAAAAGTGCGAGAGGTCTTAGAAAAAGAAGGGATTCATCTTCATATGGGCGTGGACACGGAAGAGATTCTCTCCGAAGAGGGGAAGTTCAAAGCTGTAAAAGGCAAAGACGGCTCTCTTATCGAAGGAGACTTCCTAATGGCAGCTCTTGGAGCAAGACCCAACACTTCTTTGGGAGAAGAAAATGGGGTAGAGCTTGGAGCCGGGAAGGCTTACCGTGTGAATAAAAAAATGCAGACGAATGTTGAGGGCATCTGGGCTTGCGGCGACTGCGCCACTTCAACAAATATTATTACAGGAGAAGAAACCTATATTCCTTTAGCTCCCACAGCGAATAAGCAGGGTAGAGTCTGCGGAGTGAATCTTTCCGGAGGAGATCAGGAGTTTAAGGGGGTTCTCGCTTCTCAGATCGTAAAAATATTCGATCTTTTTATCGCAGCGACAGGATTCCACTATGAAGAGGCGAAAGAGCTTGGGTATGACGTTGAGAAAGTTACAGTAGAACAGCCCTCCAAAGCCGGCTATTTTCCGGGAGGAGTACGACTTGCCATGACCTTGATCTTCGAAAAAGGAAGCGGAAGAATTTTAGGCTGCGAGATGAGCGGCGACGAGTCTATAAACGGCAGAGTAAATACAGTAGCGGCTGCCATTACCTTGGGCGCGACTCTAGAAGATCTTAAAAATATGGATTTCCTTTATACACCTGCAACAGCTCCTGTTTATGACATAATGATTATAGCAGCAAGACAAGGACTTAAAAAAATATAATTCTTTCTAAAGAGAAGCTCTCATTAAACACCCTTAAAAAAGGTGGAATTTAGGAGCTTCTTTTTTATGAGCAGAAAAGTGAATCTATAAGAATTGTAGTTATAAGGCTTAAGCTAAAGAATAGCGATTATGGCCAGAATAATGGGATATAATATAATAAAGGAAATAGATATAAAAAAAACAAAGGAGGAAATGATGTTAAACTATATTCTTTGGCAAGACTTCAAAAAATCCAGTACAGGACATAGACTGTTCTACTTGGGATTATCTCTTTTTCTATCAATTATGGCGGTCCTTGCTTTATCTGTGATTTTTAAGAATAGGATCATCGTTACAGTTTCATCGATATATATGATCCTTAATATTTTTACTTTCTTCCCAGTGTCTAACTATCTAACAACATCGGAAGAAAATAAGGATTTTGCTTTGGGATCGTTGTTCTATAGTTTTAAATACTTGACTATTTTTATCGCTGTATTTATTTTCATAAGATTATCAAAAAACAAGTCCAAAGGCTTAAAATAGAAAAAATAGGGAAAGAAGAACAAAACATACAATACCTATCGGAAATATATTGACATCGAAAAATATCGTGTTATAGTCCTAGTAGACAGATATGAGTCAATTTTATTTTGAAAGAAGGTATTATATGGAAAAGATACTGGCACTTATTGTTACAGTTGTTTTATTTTTTGTTTTACGGAAATTACAGAAAAAAAAAGTTCCTTTTACCTATAGAATTCTTTTGGCAACAGCTTTAGGGATCGGGGTAGGAATTTTATTTAGAGGAAATACAGAGTATGTGAAAGGCATCGGAACGATTTATGTCAACTTGTTAAAAGCGATCGTTGTTCCATTGCTGTTATTTTCTATAATCGCAACGGTATTATCTCTAGAAAATATCAACCGATTGAAAACGATCGGAGCGAAGACTATCGGTTTTTTAAGTCTTCAAAATGTGTTAGCTTCTATTCTAGCGATCACAGTAGCTCTTATTTTACGACTAGGAACAAGCAGCGATTTAGGAATACCGGTAGCAGAGGAAACAAGAGAAGTTCCTACATTGGTAGATACTTTTATCGGATTTTTCCCAAGCAATATCGTAGAGAGCGCTATGAACAATCAGATTCTTCCGATTATTATCTTTGCTCTTTTAATAGGGCTTGCGATTATCAGCTATAAGGGAGACAAGATCAAGATTGAACCTTTTGTGAAATTTATCCAGGCGGGTAATGAAGTGATTTTCAGTTTGATCGGAATTATTACAAACTTTACACAGTATGCAGTTTTGGCATTGATCGCAGGGGCAGTGAATAATTTGGATTTATCCGCAGTAGGTCCTGTATTGCTAGTGCTTTTAGGAGTGTATATTGCAGGAATTATCCACAGCAATATTACAGCACCATTAGTCGTTGGACTTGTTGCAAAGGTAAGCCCGATTACCTTTATCAGGAAGTTTTTCCCTGTACAGAGTGTGGCTTTCTCTACACAAAGCTCTGTAGGAACCATTCCTGTTCATGTGAAAACACTTGAAAAAATGGGAGTTCCTGAAAAGGTAGGCTCCTTTGTGGCTTCTATCGGAACGACTGTAGAAATGCCCGGTTGTGCGGCGATATGGCCTGTGTTATTGGCTTTATTTACGGTAAACACCTTGGGAATTCAGTATACATTAGTAGACTATCTAATCCTTATCTTAGTAGCCTTGGCGGTATCTTTAGGAACAGTAGGCGTACCAGGAACCGCTACGATTACAGCGACTGTGCTTTTCGCTACCATTGGTCTTCCGATTGAAATGATTATTTTAATGGAGCCCATCTCAGCGATTGCAGACATGATGAGAACATCTACGAATGTAACTTCAGCAGGAGCTTCAGCTGTTGTTGTGGCAAAACTTGAAGGAGTATTGGACGAAGAATTGTATAATTCGGACTCAAAAACAGAAAGACCTGAAAAAACACAAGAAAGAGAAAAATATTCCAACTAAAAGACTTGATGACGGTTCTGCGCTACAGCAGGGCCGTTTTTTTATGTAAAAAAGAGAGTAGGACATAAAAAATGAGAAGGCTGGTTATAGGGAGAAGAAAGGAGGAAATGAGAACCTTTTGAGCTGTTGGCTATAAAGTTCTTTAATGAAATCACACTAAATATAGGGAAACTGTATATTTGTGATCTGGATCACAGCGTAAAAGGACACCTTTCGATATTCTTAATACAACAAGAATAATAGGAGTTTAAAATACAAAGGAGAATAAAATGTCTGATTTAAAAAATCGCAAGGAAATGGCCGAAGCTTGGGAAGGGTTTGATCTTGGGAACTGGTCTGAAGGGATCGATACGAGAGATTTTATCCAGAGAAACTATAAGCCCTATGAAGGAGACGGAGATTTTCTAAAAGAACCTTCCGAAAATACAAAAGAGCTTAGAGATGAAGTAAATGCTCTTATTTTAGAGGAAGTCAAAAGCAAAACAATTAAAGTGGATTTAAATCATTTTAGCGGAATCGATAATTTTGAACCCGGCTATATCGAAAAAGAAAAAGAGCTGATTGTAGGGCTTCAAACGGATGAGCCTTTAAAAAGAATTATGAATCCTTATGGCGGTTTTCGAATGGTAGAAGGGGCATTAAAAGCTTATAATCTAAAGATGGATCCGGATATGGAAGAAAAGTTTTTAGAATACAGAAAATCCCACAACGACGGTGTATTCGACGCTTATACGAAGGAAATGCGAAAAGTAAGAACTGTAGGACTTTTAACTGGACTTCCCGATGCTTATGGAAGAGGAAGAATCATAGGGGACTATAGAAGAATTCCTCTATATGGTATCGACTATTTAAAAGAAGAGAGAATGAAAGATAAAGAAAACTGTACAGGAAACGCTACAGAAGAACGAATCCGAGCACGAGAAGAGTTCTCAGAACAAATCAAAGCGTTGGATAAAATAAAATCTATGGCAGCGAGATATGGTTTCGATATCGGAAAGCCTGCTAAAACGGCTCAAGAAGCAGTACAGTGGCTATATTTTGGGTTTTTAGCAGGAGTTAAAGAGAATAATGGGGCAGCGATGTCTATCGGAAGAAACACGGCCTTTTTAGATATCTATATTGAAAGAGATTTACAGAGGGGTCTTCTAAACGAATCCCAAGCTCAAGAACTGATCGATCAGCTTGTGATAAAGCTTCGTTTAGTCAGACATTTAAGAACACCGGAATACGATGCCTTGTTTGCAGGGGATCCTACATGGATCACAGAATCCATCGGCGGAATGGGAGAAGACGGACGAACATTAGTAACGAAAACAGCCTTCCGTTTTCTACACACATTAGTGAATTTGGAAACAGCTCCAGAACCGAATATGACCATTCTTTGGTCTGACAAGCTTCCTCGAAGTTTTAAGGAATATTGTGCGGACATGAGTATCAAAACGGCTTCCATCCAGTACGAAAACGACGACTTAATGAGACCTGTATACGGCGACGACTATGCTATCGCCTGCTGTGTTTCTGCTATGAGAATCGGAAAAGAGATGCAGTTTTTCGGAGCGAGAGCAAATCTTGCGAAGTCTCTTTTGTATGCTATAAACGGCGGGATCGACGAAGTGAAAAAAGATAAAGTGACAGGAAAACCGATGGAAGTAATCCCGGGGATAGAGAAAAACGAGGAAAAAGTTCTAACCTTTGACCGAGTCTGGGAAGACTATAAAAAAGTGATGGATAAGCTGGCAGTTATTTATGTCAATACGATGAACACTATTCACTATATGCACGATAAGTATTCATACGAAGCAGGACAGATGGCTCTTCACGATGCTGAAATCCATCGCTGGATTGCCTTTGGTATTGCTGGAATTTCCATCGCCTGCGACTCTCTCTCTGCTATAAAATATGCCAAGGTAAAACCTGTACGAGATGAGGAGGGAATCGCTGTCGATTTTGAAGTGGAAGGAGACTTTCCGAAATACGGCAACGATGACGACCGTGTGGACGAGATCGCTGTTGAAATCAGCAGATATTTTATAGAAGCTCTTAAAAAAACACCGGCTTACAGAGGGGCAGACCACACCCTTTCTCTTCTTACCATTACTTCAAATGTTACCTATGGAAAGAAAACAGGCTCTACTCCAGACGGCAGAAAAAAAGGAGAACCTTTTGCACCAGGAGCAAACCCTATGAACGGAAGCGAGCAGTCCGGAGCTTTAGCAGCCCTTAATTCTGTTGCGAAACTCCCCTTTAAGAATGTCAATCAAGATGGAATTTCCAACACATTCTCTATAATTCCATCTACATTGGGTAAAAACGGAGAAGAGAGAATTGTAAATCTTATGAATATTATGGACGGTTATTTCAATCAAGACGCCTTCCATTTAAATGTAAATGTGATGAATAAAGAACTTTTGATAGAAGCCATGGAAAATCCAGACGCCTATCCGAATTTGACCATTCGTGTTTCCGGGTATGCAGTACGCTTTAACCAGCTGGACCGAGAACATCAGTTAGACGTGATTCATAGAACCTTCCATGAAAGAATTTAAGAGGACAGGAAGAGAGTAGGAACGCAAAGGAGGAAATAACTTGAAGGAAAATAGTATTAAAGTATGGGGGAAACTTCATTCTATGGAATCTATGGGACTCGTAGACGGGCCGGGAAACAGGACACTGTTTTTTCTTCAAGGATGCCCTTTGCGATGCGCCTATTGTCATAATCCAGACGCCATTACGACCTCGGGAGGAAAAGAGATCACTCCCGAGGATATTCTAAAAACGGCCCGCAGGTATCGGACCTATCATGGGGAAGAAGGGGGTATCACATTCTCTGGAGGAGAGCCTCTCTTACAGGGAGACTTCTTATACGAAGCTTTAGAAAAGTTAAAAAACGATGGATTTAATACCTGTGTGGATACTTCTGGAATCGGAAACCCGAAGTATTACTCAAAAATCATGCCCTTAATCGACGTAATGCTTCTCGACGTAAAGGCCTTCGACGAAGAAAGTTTTAAAGATATCTGCCAAGGGGATCTCAGCGTTTATTTAAAGTTTATCCGAGATTTAGAAAAATACGGCTTTCAGGGAATGATTTGGGCAAGACATGTCATGGTGCCGGGTCTTACAGACAATAAAGAATCTATGGAGAAGTTTGTAGAAATTCTGGAACCTGTAAAAAACAGAGTCGAGCGAATTGAGATCCTTCCCTATCATACAGCGGGTGTTAAAAAATACGAAGAACTCAAGATACCCTACAGACTTGAAGGCGTGGAGCCTATGGACAAAGATAAGGCGAAGGAACTGGAAATCTACACAAACAAATATTTTACAGAATCTCTTCACAAGGAAAGAGTAGAAGAAGCAAAGAAAAAACAGAAAAAAGCCAAAAATATCCTTCAGAATGAACGGGATTTAAAAGAGAAAGACAAAGCTCTGATCGAAGAAATTAAAAGTCTTCCTCTTTTAAAAGGAATCAGCTCCGAAAAAATGGAAGAAGTCCTTAAAGAAATCCACATTATAAAGAAAAATACAAACGATTATGTTTTCCAGACAGACGACGAAGCTTCTTATATGTATTTGATCTTAAAAGGCCAGGTTAAAATATTCTATAATACTATCGATGGAAAAGAGCAGATCTTCTATATTTATAGAGATCAGGATTTTGTAGGAGGGTTGAACCTTTTGGAACATGAGTCGTATCTGTATAATGGACAAGCACTAACAGACTGCGAAATTATTTCGATTCCCAGGGAGGTGTTTGAAGAATATATCCTTACAAATCCGGAATCTTTAAAAATCATTTTAAAAATGAGCTTTGAAAGAATCCGCTGGGCAGAAGATCTGATCCAAAGACTCTCAACATCGAATGCATCCATGAAAACGGCAGGTCTTTTATTGCGGCTGAAAAACAGTATCGGAGTAGAAACAGAAGAAGGAATCAAACTGGAACTTTCTTTAAATAGAGAAGAACTGGGGAACTATTCCGGTTTAACAAGAGAAACCGTCACAAGAAAACTAGGAGAATTTAAAGAACTAGGCTATATCGACCTGATTGGAAATAAAATAATTTTGATTAAAGACCTGGAGGCCTTGGAAGACTTTGTTTTTTAAGTTCTCTCAAGGCTTAAAATTATAATGATGAACTGAATTACCCATAATAATGGAAATTAAAGAGACCGCCTATTAAGCGGTCTTTTTAGCCTATTACAATACCGTCGCCTTTTGTTCGGGTGATGGTTTTTGGTTTTTCAAAGGGGTTGGATGGTGGAAGGTTAAGCATTCTTTTGCCTTTAAAGAAGAAAGAGTCTTGTGTTAGAACGATTTCGTTGTTCGTAGAATCGATAACCAGCTGAAGCTTGTATTCCTTGTCTTCATCTTCGATAATGAGATTATTGTTCTGATACTCTATAGTCCAGTTTAATGTGGCAATAACAACTTCATTATCGACGATAAGAAGGGTAATATTGTTTTTGTTATCGATCATACAGATCGTAAGGGTTAAGCCTTCTTTTTTCTTTTCTAATTTAACGATGGGAAAGTTTCTGTATTTAATAGCGGCAAAGCTGTCTTTTTCCTTCATAAAAACACGCATCAAATGATTTGATCCGATTTTAAGCTGAACGACATCGCTTTGAAAATCTATTTCGTATTCTCCAAGACGTGATTTCTCAGGCTTAAAAGGATTGAGTCGGGCTTCTTCTAAAGATTCTTCGCTAAGGCTGCCTTTTCTTGCTTCTTTAAAATGTTTTGGGCAAAGGAGAACTACATTAGAAGAACTTGGTTTTTCTGTATAAAACTTTTTTAAGGGATAATATTCAAAAATAGGCGTACCGCAGACAACACAACGGCGATGGTCTCTGTTTTGAACTGTTTTTTTAACTTTTTCAGGAATTTCTTTTGGTATATTCATTTCTTTCATTTTATTCACCTCTATATATAGTATTATCAGTATATCATGAAAAAGAAATGCAGGAAAAGGAGAGATGATTATGAAAGCTGTTTCATTTGATTTTGGAGAAAAATATAAAAAAGAATTTGAGAAATTAAAAAAAGAAGAAATCGAGTTAAGATATCTTCCTTTTCATTTAAATAAAGATACAATAGATAAAATAAAAGAGGAAGAAGTCGTCGTTATTACAACAGCCAGCAAAATAAACAAAGAGCTGGCAGAAGGTTTAAAGAAAAAAGGAGTGCGTGTCCTATTAACGACGTCTGCAGGGTATGAACATATCGATGTAAAAGCCGTTAAAGAGCAGGGAATCCTCGTTGGAAACATTCCTTCCTATTCTCCTTCCGCGATATCCGAATATGTACTGATGACCCTTTTAATGAGTTTAAGAAAAATGAAAACACAGATGAAAAATATACAGAACAAAAGATTTCTTCTGGAAGGAGTACGCGGCAGGGAGTTGGGAGAACTTGCGGCCGGTGTAATCGGAGGAGGCAGGATTGGATTTGAAACCTGTAAACTTCTGAAGGCTTTTACAAAAAAAGTCTATGTACATGATCCTTATCCCAGAGAAGAAATGAAAACCGTTGCAGAGTATGCTGGATTAGAGGAGATCTACAAAAACTGCGATATTATAATTCTACACTGCTCTTTAAATGAAGGAAACTATCATATGATTGATAAAGACAGCATTCTCCGGTTAAAGAGCGGAGTTTTGCTTATAAATCCTTCTCGAGGAGGGCTGGTGGATTATAAAGCTGTTTTAGAGGGGCTTCAGGACGGAAAAATCAGCGGACTTGTCTTTGATGTATATGAGGGAGAGGAGAATATTATAGGGAAGTCTTTTCAAGAAGGAGAACTTAAAGATCCGGTTTTTCTTGATCTTATCGAACGGGAAGATGTAATCTATACCAACCACACAGCCTTTTACACAGATAAAGCTATAAGAAATATGGTTAAAAGTATTTTAACGGATATTGTCTTGTTTACAAAAGAAGGAAGAATTGAAAATCCTTTATAAAGAATCAAACAAAAAATGCTGCCCCTTACAGAGGCAGCATTTTTTGCGGGAAGGAGCAAACCGATTTTATAGAATAATTCGGTCTCCCGCTCGGATTGTTTTTATTTTGGAAGAATTTTTTAAGAGATATTCTGTTTCTTTAAGTCCTGTACAGTGGCAGGTATAATACTCAGCTTTTGTTGTTTTTATAAAATCGATAAGATCATCCAGTTCCTGCTCTTGAATGCCTTTTTTGTTTTCCAAGTGAAAACCTCCTACTACAACATCAGGATATTTTCCATAAAGAGAAAAGACGTGATTTAAAATATTGATAATACCTGTATGGGAACAGCCTGTAAATAAAACGGATTTTCCGTTATCCTCTATAAATAGAGACTGTTCATGATCAAAGGGGTCGTCTTCATAGCCGCTCTCTGCCAAGACTTTCAGGGAAGAGGCAGAAGAAGCTCTTGGAAGATAGGAGTTTACACCGGATACTAGTTCGATACCTTGTTCGATTTCCTCTTCTTCTTGGGGAAAGATCAGCCGAGGATTGTTTTTTAAATTTTTATCCAATCCGATAAAACGGAAGTTTCCTGCGCTGTCTTCAGAATAAAGAGGAAGAAAAGCAGAAGAACGGATATAGATTTTCCCGATTTTATTGTGTTCTAAAAAATATTGTAATCCGCCGCCATGGTCATAATGACCGTGGGATAAAATCAAATAGTCAACCGCAGAAATCGATTTTTTTAGAAGCTTTGCATTTTTAAGGAATAGATCATCTTGACCTGTATCAAAAAGTATGTTTTTGTCGGCTGTTTCGATATAGAGACTTAAGCCGTGCTGTCCCATAATCTCTTTTCTAGTACTTCTATTGTCCACAAGTGCTGTTATAATCATGGGACACCTCCTTATTATATTAATTCTTATTATACAAAAAAATAGTTATTTGTTAAGGGTTTATTCTCCTTTTATCTAAATAGGGTATTATAGATAGAGGATAAGAAAATAGAAAGGAAGTTAAATCTATGGAAAATAAAATTACTCGTTCGATTTTTTTCAAAAGAAAAGAAGAAGAGTTTTTAATAAAAGAAGATGTTATTGTAGAAGAAAAAGCGCTCACACTGTATGCGAATGACAGTGAAATCGCAACTGTAGTCTGCTCTCCTTGGGAGCTTGAGTATATGAGTTATGGATTTCTTTTTTCAGAAGGAATCTTAAGAGATATCGATGATGTGGAAGATTTCTATTTAGACGAAGAAAAAGGACAGGCTTTTTTGGAGATCAAAGGGTTTGAAGAGAATCCTTCAGGAAGGCTGTTTATGAAACGAGTTGTCAATACCTGCTGCGGAAGAAGCCGAGCTTCTTTCTACTATTCTAATGACGCTCTGCTTGCTAAAACGGTGGATTCTAAGATACAAATAAAGGATGTCCAGGTCTTTACTCTGATGGAAGAACTGGAAGAACAAGCTGTTTTATTTAAAGAAACAGGGGGTGTTCATAGTGCAGCGCTAACGGATGGAAAAGAGATTTTGTCTTTTCATCAGGATATAGGAAGACATAACACCCTTGACCGGATACTAGGACAGGCGAAGCTTGAAAAAACATCCTTAGAAGATAAAATGATTCTTTTTAGCGGAAGAGTCGCTTCGGAGATCGTCCTTAAAATTTCAAAGATGGGGATTCCGATTTTGATCTCCCGTTCAGCTCCTTCAAGTCTTGCCTTGGATCTGGCAGAGGATTTAGGAATTACAGTTATCGGTTTTGCGAGAGAGAATCGTTTCAGCGTATACACTCATCCGGAAAGAGTTGAGGGAATCGATGAATAGAATATATTTAGATCAAGGAGCTACGACATTTCCAAAGCCGGAAGAAGTATATAGTGCAGTAAAAGAAGGAATGGAGCATTCTTTTAATCCCAGCAGAGGAGCTTATAAATCAGCACAAAAAACTGAGCGGAAGATCGAAGGGGGCAGACGAAAGCTTCTTCAGTTTTTTGATGCCCGAAAAGATCAGAGGCTCATTTACAGCTACAGCGGAACGGATGGACTCAATACATTGCTCTATGGTCTTTTAGATAAAGAAAAAAGAGTGATCATGGGACCTTTCGAACATAATGCAGTGTATAGACCTTTAAAGGACCTAGAACAACAGGGAATGGAACTGAGAATCGCCGAAGCAGGAGAAGAATACGAAATAGATCTCCTTTCTTTCGAAGAAGAGTGCAGAAAAGGAGTCGACTATGGTGTGTTTTCTTATACTTCAAATGTAACCGGAATTTCTCTTCCTATAAAAAAAATGGCGGAGATCCTTCACCGGTATGGAGGTAAAATGATTATAGACGCAGCTCAGGCTGCCGGTCATCAAAAGATTTCCCTGAAGGAAGAAGGGATCGATTATATGGCCTCTTCTGGACATAAAGGTTTATTCGGTCCTATGGGAACAGGAATTATTATTCTTCCGGAAGATTCTGATATTATATCTTTTCGAAGAGGAGGAACTGGAATTCATTCCGAATCGCCGGAAATGCCAAAAGAACTTCCCTTTCGATTGGAAGCAGGTACGTTAAATGTTCCGGGGATTTTCGGGCTTATAGCCGGGGCAAAGTGGCTGCTAAATAAAGGATTGGATGAGATCCATGGGAAAGGAATTGTCCTTACAAACCGCTGTATCGAAGCTTTTGAAGGGGAAGAGGGGATTGAAATTTATTCGATTAAGAATAAATCCCAGATCTTTTCTTTTAATATCAAAGGAAAAGACTCCCAGTCTATGGCATCCGTTTTAGATCAGGCTTATGGCATAGCCCTTAGAGGAGGGCTTCATTGTGCTCCTTTAGCCCATAAAACCATCGATACTTTTCCCGAAGGAGTACTCCGGGCAAGTTTTAGCGTATTTACAGAGGAAAAAGATGTTGATTTACTTATTCAGGCTATAAAGGATATAATAAAAGTCAGAAAATGATATATAATTAAGATAATAATAAGCGGAAGAAAGGAAGTTGTTTATAAAAAAGACTTGTTATTATTAAAAAGCATGCTAGTATTAATAGTAGTGAAGGAGTTATCTGTTATATAAGTCTATAGATAACGAAGGGAGAGAAAAAACAAAATATGCTAAAAGAGAGGAGAAGATGATGGCTAAACCAAATTTTACCTTATCAAAGAATGAAAGAGAAATAATGGACACGTTATGGAGAGAGGATAGACCTTTAACAAGAAGGGATATTATTAATTTTTGTGAGAATAAATCTTGGAAAGAAAGTTCCATCCACATTTTACTAAATCAGCTTTTAGAAAAAGAAGCGATTCAAGTCACTGGATTTGTGAAAATTGTAAAAAATTATGGAAGAACTTTTGAACCGACTGTAACAAGAGAAGAATTTGAAATTATGGAACTGAAAAATAATTTTAAAGATTTAAATCCAAATCCTTCTGTTATTCCAGGTTTTATTTCTTTCTTAATTGAAGAAAATGAAATTTCAAAGGAAAAGATTGAAGAACTTCAAGCAAAGCTTGAAGAGCGTAAAAAGAATATGTAGTTTAATAAGAGAAGTCCAAAAGTGCTGTCGCAGAAGAGGTCCTGGAGAATGGATTTAGTTATATAAAAAATAGGTCTAGGATTGATTGTGAATGCTTCAGATAGTAAAAAAGATCTACTATTATGGATTTTAAGATAAATAAAAAGACTGCCTCAACATTTGTTGAAGGCAGTCTTTTTTATCTTGTACCGCCGCCAGATCCTCCGCCGAAAGATCCGCCTCCGCCTCCGATACTTGAAGAGCCTCCGCTTCCTGCGGAACGGGCACTGTCATAGGAAGATTGAATTGCGCTGCTGTATAAATAACTGTGATGGATATAATAAGGATAGAATACAGTATCGTTTTGGAAACCAGGTTCTAGGGTTTCGAATTCCTTATAGACTTCCTCAGCAATTCCATAAATAGCTGCGTAGATAAGATAGTCTTCCCATAAATGAACATTATAGGAATCTCGTTCATTTAAAAGAGAATATTCTTCCAAGTAATTCTTAAACATAATATTTTTATCTAGAAGAGTTTGTCCAGAGTCCGTCAGAACGTTCATTTTATATTTATAATGACCGCCGTCTTCTCGTTCTTCTAGATAACCTTCTTCTGTAAGGGCAGATACAGAATGTCCTTCTAGATGCATAAAGAAATTGTCGTACTTTACATAATTCTTTTTGAAATATTTTTTTAAATCTTCTTCCTCTAATCGGTTTTTTCCGTCTGCCGCTTCCATTAAGAGATTATAAAATTCTTTTTCGGAAGCAGTATTGAGGGAAGGAGATTTATGAAAGAGCATAGAGACCTCTTCTCTTTTGATAATTGAACCTTTTTCACTACTTTTAAACTCGATGGCTCCTTCTTTGATCCATTTTAGCAGAAAAGCGGTTATTATATTTTCTTTTGTGAAGAAAGAGGTATATCCAAGGATATGTGAAAGGTTTGAAAACGCACCTGTATAAGGAAGCTCTCTAAAATACTCTTTTTCCAGCATTTTTTCTCTGGATTTATACTCTTTCGTAAGTTTCCTCATCCAAGCACTGGAACGATAGCTCCTTACTCCTGCAATAATCGCAAAGGGTGCAGCTATTACAGAGAGACCTATAAACAATAAGCCGATGATTTCGAAAAAACGATCTGTCGAAGAATTTTCTTCTTCTCTTCCATAATCGCTTCCTTCAAAGGCTTGTTCCCGAAGTTCTTCCTGGGTTTTGTTTAAGGAAGAGGAGGTGTTGAAATAGTTTTCTGGAAACTGGAGCAGAAGTGTTGCGAAATGACTGGATTTCAAAGATTCGCTGGAGCGGGCCTTGATTTCCCCTGTACTTTCATCCAGAACTACTTCGCCAGGATAGCCGAAACTCCACATATTAACATCATCTTTTGTGAAAGGCTTAAACCCTTTAACCGTAATTTCGATCTCTTCTGGGGGAGTGCTTAGTTTATCATTTATAAAACGCCAATAGAGAGACTGGCCGTCTTCTAAAGCCTTGACCATATTTGTAACGGTATACTCGAATTCGTATTTATGATCTCCGTACTCTCCAACACCAAACACAAGCTCTAATCCATTGTTTGTTTTTAGAATGCCGCTTTTTCCTGCCTTTTCTTCCCGGCTTCGATCTGAATCCCAATTGTTAATGGGTTCGAGAGGAGTTCCATTATCGGAAACTTTGAAATTTAAAATTTTGCTGTCCCCAAGATTTTCTATAGGCAGATACTTTTCGGTCCCTTTTGTTTCTTTTGCAATCCATGTGTTTTTCACAAGTCCATCGCCATTTTCCTGGAGTTCAACATCCACCTTCCAGTTATAAAATTCCTGAGCATAGGCTGGATGGGGAAGAAGAATCATT
Source organism: Gallicola sp. Sow4_E12 (assembly GCF_052116305.1). Classification (NCBI taxonomy): domain Bacteria; kingdom Bacillati; phylum Bacillota; class Tissierellia; order Tissierellales; family Peptoniphilaceae; genus Gallicola; species Gallicola sp. Sow4_E12. The sequence goes on from NZ_JBQKLI010000005.1 coordinate 116,240, forward strand.
GTAAATAGCAGTAGTAATAATATCCTTTTCATAATCGTTACCAATTCGGCATTTCGTTTTTTGTATCAGTTTGGGCAAAATATTCTTCTTTTGAAAAGCCCAATATTCCGGCTAAGAGATTTATAGGGAAAGACTGAACTCTGCGGTTGTGTTTTGTCACCGTATCGTTATAAATCATACGAGAATGTCTTACATTATCTTCGAAATCTCTCACATTGGTCATAGTATTTTGATAAACTCTGCTGGCTTTAAGATCTGGATAATTTTCTGCCACGACGTTGATTTGGCCTAATACCTTTTCAAATTGCTGGTCGTCTTGTTCCAACTCCTCCACAGAAGAATTTCGAGTGGCTTTTGTTCTTTGTCTAGTTGTGTTTTCGATGACTTCCTTTTCATAATCAGAATATTGTTTTGCTGCTGAAATAAGATTTGTCAGTGCATCCCAGCGGGATTCGATTTGAGCTGCAATTTGTCCTTTTGCATTGTAAATCATTTCTCGGCTTTGAACTAAGCTGTTGTAGACGGAAACGACAAATACAAGGATAAGCAGGACAATTATAGCGATAATACTAAACAGTAGTAAAATATTCATAATAATCTCCTTTCGATAGTTGATAATTATATCTTAGCATAAAAGAATGAGGGGAGCTTTAAAAGAAAGAGTGTGAGAGCCTTAAAAGAAAGTGTGTGAGAGGGGAGAGGGGAGTTGAGGAGGAAAATAAGAATTACGCTTATTTTCCATGTTTGAAAAAGGCGTCGTTAGACGCTCCAATACTTCTAAGCGTTGGGGGTGTAAGAGGAGAGGGTTTGGGGGAGGAAAATTGGCCGATCATTTCTAGCCAAGAACGGAAAATCACCGTCCTTGGGAAATGAGTGGCATGAGCTAGACCTAACTTAGTTTTTGTTTTTTACGAAAACTTTAGTAGGTCTGGTGCAATTCATTCTCCAAATGAACGGATCTTCATTTGGCTAAGAATGATCTGCTGACCTGCAACCAAATCAAAATACCTGATTTGGGCTAGGGCTTCAGAGTGTGGAGAGGGGAGTTAATGTAGAAACAAAAGACATGTTTCATTTATTATATTACAAAACTTGGGCTTAGTGATGCAAGGATCTATTGCTGTTAAGGGTAAGGTATAGAGGAGAGAGGGGAAGGAGAGTCTGATCTTTTCTGGCTAATTACGGGAGATGTTGTTCTGAAATTTATATATCAGTTGGTGAAGGGTTTAAGCAAAAAAGACAAACTCTATGAAAAGTGCTAGAGTTTGTCTTTGGTTTTTTATTGAGGGAAAACGCCTGTTGCATTGATTAATACGCTTTCGTTTTCAAAACCTTGAATGGTTCCGGATACACGTACTGTTGAGCCTGGTTGTACTTCTTCAGTAAAATCTGTGGAGGTAAATACTTTAGCCATATCTTCGCTTAGATCTCCGCCGATACTTTCAAGCAGGATCTCGCTAGAGCTTGTTTGAAGTACGGTTCCGTTGATTACAACTTTATCTCCTGCTTTAGGAGCGGGATCTTCGTTGATTTTTTCTAGTTCTTCTTCATTATAGCCGGAAGCTTTCGAGATGATATTGACTGTGTTGGCAGATAAAACACCTTGAGAGCTTAATCCTTGAATTTCGATAACGTCGCCTTCTTCGAAATTCTTATCGCCTTGATATCCAGAAAGGTTCAATGTCATATCTTCTAATGTTTTGTCCGCTGCTGCATTATAAACATTTGTTATTTTATAGGAATCCTTTGAATTTTTTGAAGAGATAGCAGCTTGAACGGTAATGTTTTCTCCTGTAGTTTCTGGTTTCACGTTTTGAGGGGTTTCTTCGACAGTGTTTGCAACTTTAGATTCTTCTTTATTTTCTGTTTTGACCTTTTCTTTTTCTTCTTGTGCTGATGGTTTTACTTCAATATCTTCAGAAGCTACATTCTCGTTCGTTTCTTTTTTCTCTCCGCCTGAGCAGCTTGCTAAAAATATTATAGATAAAAATAGTATAAGTACTTTGATTTTCATAATAACCTCCTTAAACTCTTTTTTGAGCTATCTTAATTATAGAGTAAATTTCCACCTTTAGCAAATATGGAAATGGAGAATTCTGCCCTTAATTATTACAATATAGCTAAGAAAGATACAGAAAAGGTCTTTAAAAGAGTAGCCGAACGCATAAGGTGGTGCTATAATAATGGAAGCCATTGTATATACAATGGTATCGACTTTTACAGGAGGATAAAATGAAAGAATTTTTAAAGAGAAAAGAAATAGAAATCTCATGGCAGCGTTATGGGATTGATGTTTTAGGCTCTATGGCTTATGGATTATTTGCATCCTTATTAGTGGGAACAATATTAAATACAATCGGCAAAGAAGCGGGCATACAGTTTTTAACTGAATACATATCGCCGATAGCATCAAAAAGTGCAGGGGCAGCCATTGGCATCGCAGTAGCGTATGCATTAAAGGCGCCGCCTTTAGTATTGTTTGCTTCAGCTGTTGTAGGAACAGCAGGATATGAACTCGGGGGTCCTGTAGGAACGCTTTTTTCCGTTTTAATCGGAGCAGAATTTGGCAAAATGGTTTCGAAAGAGACGAAGATCGATATTCTGATTACCCCTATCGTCACTATTTTGATCGGCGGAGTAATCGCATCCTTTTTAGGACCGCCGTTAAACGCGTTGATGTCGGGAATCGGAGCTGTTATAATACAAGCAACAAATCTGCGTCCTTTTTTAATGGGAGTGATTGTTTCAGTTATTGTAGGGATGGTTTTAACTCTTCCGATTTCTTCAGCAGCACTTTGCATGATGCTGGGGCTTGCGGGACTTGCAGGGGGAGCGGCAGCGGCAGCGGCAGGATGCTCTGCTCAAATGATCGGTTTTGCAGTGATCAGCTTTAAAGAGAACGGCTGGGGAGGATTAAGCGCTATCGGGATAGGCACGAGTATGCTTCAAGTTCCTAATATTATGAGAAACTGGAGGATTTGGATTCCTCCTACAATTGCATCGGCAGTCGTTGGACCCTTATCAACTTTGGTTTTTAAAATGGAAAATACGCCGTTAGGCTCTGGAATGGGAACCTGCGGTCTGGTAGGGCAGATAGAAGCTTTTAATGCAATGGAAGGTGTGCCGTTTATGTCGGTTCTAACTGGTATTTTGGCAACTCATATTATATTGCCGGCAATTATTTCTTATGTCTTCTATGCGATTTTAAAGAATATCGGATGGATCAAAGACGGAGATTTGAAACTTAATTATTAGAGGTGAAGTCATGAATCCTTGGAAAAAAGCCTTTTTAATATTAGCTGCAGTGGTTGCAGGGGTTGTTCTAGCACTTTCGCTGATTTTTTTCACTTCTATTAAGAAGACAGAAGAACCAGCAAAGATTCCGCCAGTGAAAGCAGAGGGTATTGAAATTGAAATGATTTTTACAAATCAGGAGCTGGAAAATCTTTTAAATCTCCAGCTTGAAAAAGAATCCGCTCCTCTTCGGATACAGATAGAAGATGTTGTGAGTTTAAAAGGCAGTATACCGATTTTTTCCTTTGAGCTGCCTTTGGAGATCAAAGCAGAAGCTTCCCCTGCAGAAGAAGGGCGGATTGCTCTGGAGATTATAGAAATCTCTGGAGAGAGCATTCAGTTTCCCAGAGGGATTGTATTATCGGCATTAGCTCAGGTATTAGATCAAACATTCTTTGTGATTGAGCCGGATCAAAATCGTTTAGTCATCGATCCGAATCAGCTGGCAGAAGGTTTTTTTCTGTCGGCAAAAGAGATTAACTTAAAAGAAAATAAGATTTCTTTTACTACAATTATCGACGAGAAGTATCTTGTTCCGGTAAAATAAAAAACCCCTATTTACGGGAGAAAAGAGATTAAAGAAAAGAGTGGAGTGTGGAGAGGGGAGAGGGGAGTTATGGTAGAAACAAAAGGCATGTTTCTTTTGAGATAAAGAAGAGTATGGACTTTACCGTAGCTAGGAAAACTAATAAACAAAACGATTCACACCCCTTAAAGAGCTGATGCTTTAAGGGGTCTTTTTTATTTTTCTAAATCAACAGGAGGTGCCGGGGTATAAAGGTCATCATAGTAATGAATGATTCCTGAAGTGGCAATCATTACTCCAAAGGCCAATGCTCCTAATTTTCCTCCTTTTCCAGGGAAGATAGGAGAAGTATAGAAGTAGCTTAAGGAGCACATTAATCCTGCGATAATTGTAAATTTATAACTTCTAAAATGTTCAAAGGCGCTCATCCCAACGAATGTTCCGCAAAATAAGGTGGTTGCATATAAACTGCCATGGACGGGAAAGAGCCCAGGCAGAATCAAACCGCCTACGATGCCAATAATAGCCGAGCTTGTAACTGCGGAATGTTTTGCATAATCTCGAATCCATAAAGTACCGATGGTCCCTGCGACAATAAGGGCGGGGATCATAATATCGAAACGGGGAATTAGATTTGGGGCGGAAAAGACAAACCGATTTTTAAAATATGCTGTTATCATCGTTCCGAAAAATGCGCAGGCTCCCAACTTTCCCCCATATCCTACATATAAAGGCTGGGTTCCCGCAAGGAGAAGGCCAGCGATAAAACCAGAAATTACAACAGCTTCAACATTCGTCAAAACTCCTGTACTGGTCATGCCGACAAAAGATCCGCAATAGATGGGCACCTCTATTTTGGGGAATAAAAGAGCTCCAAGCAATCCAACAAGAGAAGATGCGATTACGCTTCCAAGTTCTGTATAATGGTTGATAGCATAGGTAAGAACAGAAGAGAGGATTACGATACCTAGAGTTTTAAGCTGATTTTCTTTAAAGGAGGGAAGGCAGTATTTCAAAAACTGTGTTTTCAGTTTGAGAATTCCCTTTTTTACCCTTAAAAACATGAAAATCAAGATAATCACTATGACAAAGATAGAGGGAATATGATTGTATCGGACCGCCTGATAAAGGGCGATGCTGTATAAACCAAGAACTAATAAAGACAGTAAAAAAATGCTGCATGAGTTATGATTTTTGCCATATTCCAGTTCCTTTCTGAAGTAGTTATTCTAAAGAAAGAATATCATATATGGGCTCCCAGGAGAATAATTTGTTCCTATAAAAACAGTACATAATAATGAAAAAACGAATCTTCTATCGACATTCCTCTTTTTAATTGATAAGATAAATTTAATTCATGAGGAGGAAAATATATGAAACTAAAAGTCCATCATAATGTATGGAAGATTATTCTTTTTATAGGGATCGTACTGCTGATTATATTTCGATTTGATCACTTTACGGCGATTGTCAAAAGAATAGGTGCAGCAGCTACCCCGATATTGATCGGATTAGCCTTAGCTTTCATTCTTAATATCATAATGGTTAAGTATGAGAAACTCTATTTCCCAAAAAGCACGAGAAATAGAGTTGTAAAGTCTAGAAGACCTATCTGCTTAACATTGGCGATTTTAAGTGTGCTTCTTGTATTTTATTTTATCGGAAGCATGGTCATTCCACAGTTTATCAAATCTGTACAAGTTTTAGTTGCATCTTTGCCGGAACTGGCACAGAAGGCTTGGAATTTTGCAATAGAAAGAGGATTAGATCCTACTCAAGTCGGTATCAATCCAGACATGTGGAACCAGCCGAGTTCAGAGCTTGTTCAAAAAGCAATGGAATTTGGACGGAATTTCATGGGAGGATTCCTTAATATAATCACATCTGTATTTGGTGTAGTGACAAATATTTTGATGGGATTTGCCTTTGCAATCTTTTTACTAGGAGGGAAAGAAAAAATTCTTCATAGTATAGGAAGAGTTTTAAAAGCCTATCTGCCAAAAGAAAAAGTGATTACCCTTTATAGAAATGCAGCTGTGTTTAATCAAACATTTAAAGATTTCTTCGGAGGACAATTTATCGAAGCGATTATTATAGGAGTAATAGCAACATCTGGAATGCTCCTTCTGCGTCTGCCCTATGCGACAATGATTGGTTCTGTAGTAGGACTTACGAATATAATACCTATTATCGGTCCCTTTATCGGAGGGGCAATCGGAGTACTGTTGATTCTTTTGGAAAATCCGATTCAAGCACTTGTGTTCGCTGCTTTTGTGCTGGTTCTTCAGCAGATTGAAGGAAATATCCTTTATCCAAGAGTGGTAGGAAGTTCTATCGGGCTTGCAGGGATCTGGGTTTTCGCTGCAATTATTTTAGGAACAGGTTTGTTCGGGCTTATCGGAGCACTGCTTGCAGTACCGATAACTGCATCCCTTTATAAGATTTTAAAATATGATGTAGAGAAAAAAGAAGAAGCTCTTAGAGAAAAAATTAAAAAGGATTATGATCCGGAAATCGTAATTGTAGAACACGAATAGCATTTTAGCCAGGTCTTTATGCAATCAAAGAAGCAGACAAAGTGCCAATCTTAAATAAGTAACTTCCTTCAGCCTTTCAATTCCCGCTAAGATACAGTTTCACTCTTGATGTTCAAGAGCGAGGCTGTATCTTAGCGGAGAAAAGGATTTCATAAAATTCTCAGATAAGTATTTTTATCCATAGTTTTAGATAGTTCATTCTATAAGAATTCTCGTTTCAAAATATAATCTTTTAGTAGAAAATTTCCCGCCCGTGAATGTAACAAGAAGATATACGATCTATAATCTATCCCTGCCATTTTATGGGTAGATTAAAAGAAATGTAATAGGAGGAAGCTAAATGAAATTAAAAGTACATCAAAATATTTGAAAGATTGTGCTATTTGCAGGAGCAGTTCTTCTAATCGTATTTAGATTTGACCATTTTATAGCTGCTATAAGGTCAGTCGTATCTGCATCCATTCCGATTTTAATAGGACTTATATTAGCTTTTATATTAAATATTCTTATGGTTAAATTTGAGAAGATTTATTTTCCTAAAAGTGATAACAAAAAGATCATTAAGTCAAGAAGACCTGTAGCGTTGTTGTTATCGGTTCTAACCGTGCTTATTGTGTTTTATATTGTGGGAGGATTGGTTATCCCTCAGTTTATCGACTCTATTCAAGTGGTTATCGGCGCCTTGCCTCAATTCGCTCAAAATCTTTGGGATTTTGCCGTAAAAAGAGGCTTAGATCCTACCGAGGTTGGTATCAGTCCGGATTTATGGAATCAGCCCAGTTCTCAGCTGATACAACGAGTAATGGAGCTGGGGAGAAATTTCCTAGGCGGATTCTTATCGGTTATTACCTCGGTGTTTGGACTTTTTACGAATGTTTTAATGGGTCTGGGATTTGCGATATTCCTGCTTGCAGGAAAAGAAAAGATCCTTACAAATATCGGCAGAGTCATGAAAGCCTATCTGCCAATAGAAACAGTACGCACAATATACAGAAATTCGGCGGTAGTCAATGATACCTTTAGAGACTTCTTTGCAGGCCAGTTTACAGTGGCGGCTATATTGGGAATCATCACAACAATTGCGTTGTTTATCTTCCAATATCCCCATGTAACAATGATAGGATCCGTTATAGCCCTGATGGATATTATACCGATTATCGGTCCCTTTATCGGAGGGGCGATAGGCGCTTTGATTCTCTTCTTAGAAGATCCTATGAAAGCTGTATGGTTCGTTTTGTTTATTCTTATACTCCAGCAAGTAGAAAGCAACATTATCTACCCGCGTATCGTAGGAGGCTCTATCGGACTCGGCGGAATATGGGTCTTTGCAGCAGTTATTTTAGGAACAGGAATCTTCGGGATTTTAGGAGCCTTGTTAGCAGTACCGATCGTTGCTTCAGTGTATAAAATTCTAAAGTATGATGTGGAAAAAATAGAAGAAGAAAGAAGAGAAAAAATAGAAGAGGAAATGGATAGAGAAATAGAAATTGTAGAACATTAATTGATTTTTATTCTGCAAGTGCTATAATGAAAACAATTAAATAGATGCAGGGGAACAATTTTGTTGAGAAGGCACAGCCTGACCCTTAGAACCTGTCAGTTAATACTGTCGTAGGGAGCAAACATGAAAAGCAGATGTTTTGTCGTTACGACCTTTTAACGGCAAGCATCTTTTTTATTGCAAATAAATCATTGCAGGGGAACGTTTTAGTTGAGAAGGCACAGCCTGACCCTTAGAACCTGTCAGTTAAGACTGTCGTAGGGAGCAGACAAAGAGACTTGTGTTTTGTTGTAGACCCTTACGACAAAACATTTTTTTATGCAGATGAATTATCATACTAAGTGCAACACTGAAAATAAAAACTCATAGAAAATACTCTATGATAAAATGTGAGTGATCAAACAAACATTTTAAAGGAGTAAAATACTATGAGTTATTCACATCTTACCATAGAAGAAAGATCTTGTATCTATCAATTTAAAAACTTAGGGATGAGTATAAG